>NZ_RZQY01000060.1:0-16190 GCF_003998575.1 Mesorhizobium sp. M7A.F.Ca.CA.001.10.2.1
CATCAAGGGACAAGCCAGTCAATTGCAACTCCAATGGGAAGGAGACCGGACATGAAAGACGGTTCGGCATTCCTGAACGACAATGCACAGCGCATCGTTGACGGCATGATCGGCGACGCCGAACGCCTGCGCATCGTCGTTTCCAGGGGGCCATTGGGCGAGCGCCTGATCGATGCCGGCGCCAAGACCGTAGGCAGCGTCGAAGCCGGGCTGCGCATGGCTGAGGCCGCGATGGGCGGTCTCGGCAGCGTTTCTGTGTTCATGGATCGCGCGTCACAGCAATGGCCGTTCACTGTCGAAGCGCGATCTTCGCAGCCGGTGCTAGCCTGCCTGGGCAGCCAGTATGCGGGCTGGAACCTGTCTGGCCAGGACTATTTCGCGATGGGATCTGGGCCGGCGCGCGCCCTCGCCCGGGTCGAACCGCTGTTCGAAACACTTTCCTATCGCGACATCGCATCGTCCGCGGTGCTTATCCTTGAGACGGCCGAACCGCCTCCCCGCGCGATCGTTGAGAAAGTGGGCAAGGCAACTGGACTGGCGATGGAAAAGCTCACCTTCCTCTATGCGCCGACACAAAGTCTTGCCGGCAGCGTGCAGATCGTTGCGCGCGCGCTCGAGGTTGCCCTGCACAAGATCAACGATCTCAAATTCCCGCTGGAGAACGTTGTCGACGGCATCGGAACGGCTCCGATCCCCGCCCCCCATCCGGATTTCCTGACCGCCATGGGCCGAACCAACGATGCCATCATCTATGGCGGCAGCGTCCAGCTCTTCGTGAAAGGATCGGCGAAAGAGGCTGGCAAACTCGCGGAAAAACTTCCCAGCAGCGCCTCACGGGACTACGGCCAACCCTTCGCCGAGATCTTCGCGCGGTTCAAGGGCGATTTCTATGCCATCGACCCGCTGCTGTTCAGCCCGGCCGAAGTGATCGTGACAGCGATCGAAACCGGCGATACGTTTCGCGCCGGTCGGCGTGATCTGAAAATGCTCGAACGAAGTCTCGGCTAGAGCATGGCGGTGCCAAGGGATTCGTCCGTCATTCGCCTGCCCGACGACTGCATTTCGTGCAGCCCCGTCGCGGACGCGGCCATTGGGGCGCGGAATCGCTCACGCCTCTTAGGTTCCCGCACCCGAGGCGCCACATGATCCCTCGCATCCTGATCGTCAGCGACAAAGTGGACACTGGTTCGAACGGCCTGGCGGCAGGACTTGGTCGGAGAGGCGCCGCCGTTGCAGCCGTGCCGCTGGCAGCGATCGCATTCGACACCAGCAGCCCGAGCGGACTTTCGATCCCCGGCTTCGGCGGCACGCTGCCCGACGCCGTGCTCGTTCGTTCCATCGCCGCCGGATCGTTCGAAGCGATTACCCGGCGCCTCGGCATGCTGCACGCGTTAAGCAGACTGTCGGTTCCCGTGTGGAATTCCGCGCAGGCGATCGAGCGCTGCGTCGACAAGTCGATGACGACATTCCTCTTGAAAAATGCCGGCCTGCCTACGCCACGCACCTTTGCCGTGGAAGGACTTGCCGTCGCCGAGGAGATCGCGGCGCAAGAGCTTCCGCGGGGACCGCTGGTGCTGAAACCCTTGTTCGGAGCGCAAGGCCGCGGGATAAAGCTGATCCGCACGCTGTCGGACCTGCCGGCCGCAGAAGAGGTGAACAGCGTCTATTACCTCCAGCAATATGTGTCGCGTGCCGGTCCGCCTTTCCGGGATTTTCGCGTCTTTGTCTGCGCCGGCGAGACCGTGGCGATGATGAGCCGCATCAGCGACGACTGGATCACGAACGTCAACCGGGGCGGCGTGCCGGAACAGGTTTCCCAATATGGCAAGGCGGAACTGGCCTCGCTGGCTGTCGCCGCGTCAGCCGCGGTCGGCGCGGATTTTGCCGGCGTGGACATCGTGCGGGATGACGACGGCAATCTGTTCATACTCGAAGTGAACAGCATGCCCGCCTGGTCGGGATTGCAATCGGTGGTCGCCGTGAATATCGCCGAGGCAATCGCCGATGCCTTGCTGAAGCTCCTGGCCGACCGTGCCGAAGCGGCCGCCGCGCCGCGGCCCTATCGTTTTACCGCGCCTGCGAATTCGTGAGGGCCAGTAGGATGGCGGTTTCGCGCGAACGCCTCCGGGCCAGTTACAAGGATGCCTGCAGGATGGAGATCGAAGCCCTCAAACCGGGCAACGTCCATCTGTTCGCCGACGGACACGGCATGTCCGCCGCCCAGTTCATGATGAGTGCGGAGGTTTCTTCCGGGCCGCTGACCGATCCTCGTCTGCCGGTCGGACAGCGCATGCTGGAGGCCGTGCGCGCGACCCGACTGGCGGTCGCAACCAATACCAATCTCGGAATCATCCTTCTGGCAGGGCCACTGATATGCGCCGCCGAAATGGGCGGTGACAGACTGCAGGACAATCTCGACTTGCTGCTTCGGGCTTTGAGCGTGCAGGATACCAAGGCGGTATTCGAGGCGATTGTCACGGCCGCGCCAGGCGGCCTCGGAGAAGCCGCCAACGATGTGCGGCAGGAGCCGAAGGTTCATTTGCTGGACGCGATGCGGGAGGCCGCCGACCGCGACATGATCGCCCGCCAGTACGGCAGCTGTTTCGGCGACGTGTTCGGGGTCGGGCTCGCCACGCTGGATGGAGCGTTGGCACGCGAAGAAACGGGCATGTGGCCGACGGTATTCGTCTACATGGCGTTTCTCGCCGGCTTCCCCGACAGCCATGTGATGCGCAAGCACGGCGTGGACGTCGCAAATCAAGCGCGGCAGGAAGCCGTTGCCGTTCAGGCGGCGCTCCATGCCGAGGGCGACGAGCCGTCGCGCATTCGCCTGCTCATGGAGTTCGACCGCCGGCTGAAGGCCGACAACATCAATCCCGGCACCTCGGCCGACCTCACCGTGGCTACTCTTTTAGTCCACACCCTCGCCCTCACCTTGCATAATCGCGGCGTTGGTGCTTGACTTCCAAAAGCGGAAGCTGTGCTTCCGCGGCTATCTAGCCAACCGGTCCGGGCAAATCCGGACGCTGCCAACAAGGATAGCTGTCCATCGAGCGCCTGCTCGGTTGCAGCGTCCGTGGACATCATAATTGTGTCTTGGAGGAAATTGGCATGGCAAAAATCTCAAAGGTTATGGTCGGTGAATCGCTGGTGGGAGACGGCAACGAAGTCGCGCATGTCGACCTGCTCATCGGCCCGCGGGGGAGCGCGGTCGAAACGGCATTCTGCAACGCGCTTACCAACAACAAGGACGGCTTTACTTCGCTTTTGGCGGTGATCGCGCCCAATCTTCAATGCAAACCCAACACCGTGATGTTCAACAAGGTCACGATCAAGGGCGCCAAGCAGGCGGTCCAGATGTTCGGCCCGGCGCAGCACGCCGTGGCAAAGGCCGTGCAGGACAGCGTTGCGGACGGGACCATTCCGGCCAACGAAGCGGACGACGTGTTCATCTGCGTCGGGGTGTTCATCCATTGGGACGCGGCGGACGACGCCAAGATCCAGAAATACAATTACGAGGCGACAAAGGAAGCTATCCAGCGCGCCGTTGCAGGAACCCCGACCGCCGCCGAAGCAACGGCCCAGCGCGACAAGGTCAAGCATCCGTTCGCAGCCTAGACAAGAGACAGCCCCGCACAGGAAAAACCCTCTTCTGAGACGGATGGTCTGTTGCGCCGGCTGAAAAAAGTTCTGGGCTTTTGAAACGTCACCTCCCGAAGGGCGCACGTCCTTCGGGAGTCGACGAGCAACGATGATCAGGCGCCGAGTGACGCGAGGCGGCCGGGTGTGAGCGTAGCGTTGTGCAATGAGGTTGCGACCAGCGCCGCGGCGACACCCATCGCGGACAAGGCGCTGATGTCGGCCTCATCTCGGACGCCGCCGGCCGCGATGACGGCGCGATTTCCGGCCTTGGCCTTGACCTCCTGCAACCGCCCGAAGTCAGGACCGGCGGCCGCACCGACCTTGGCCAGCGTCATGACAATCACCTTTTGCGGCCAAAGCTCGGGCTCATCGAGAAGAGAACGCGGTCCGCAAAAACTATCGCCGACGAAATCAAGGGACAGGATGAGATCGGGATGATCGCGAAAACGCCGCAGCAACATGTCGTCCCGCTGCGATTCAGAGCCCAGAACAGGAGACAGCGAGCGTTCGGCAAGCGCCGCCAAAAGTGTCTTCTCGTCGGCCACGCCGGCATCGACCCAAAGTTCCGGCGGCTCCGCCATCGTCCTCAGCCGGGCGAGTGCGTCGCTGTTTGGCGCTCCGCCTTCGATAGCGTCCAGATCTGCGATGTAGAAGGTCGAAAAAGGATAAAGCCCACGCAGTCCTTCAGCGACCGCGACGACATCAGGGCTTCGGCTGAGCGGCGTAACGATCGGCCTGTAGCGATCGCGTTTTCCCTGCTGGGCGCGAACCACCACGCCGTCTTTCAGGTCGAGAACCGGAATAATACGCAACGTTTTTTTCACCGACCAATTGCCCCCGTCATGAAAGCTTGAAGCGTGGAAAAAAGAAAGGGCATCATTGCCGGTTTCGACATTGGCGGCGCGCATCTGAAGGTGACCCGCGCACAAGACGGTCGCATCGTCGAGGCGGTAACGATCGCAACGCCGCTCTGGCAAGGCCTGCACAAGCTGGCTTCAGCCCTCGACGAAACGGCTCCGATCTACGCGGGTGCGGATCTCAACGCATTCACCATGACAGGCGAACTGTCGGACATCTTTCCGTCCCGCGATGTCGGCGTAGCGGCTCTGCTGGGTCAGATTTCCACCCATTTCCCCACAGACAAAAAGCTGGTCTATGCCGGACCATCCGGTTTCGTCGGGGTCGAGCAGGCAGCGCAGTTAGGCGCCGATGTGGCTTCTGCCAATTGGCACGCGACAGCCTTGTTGGTGGCAAAACTCGCCGGCGATGCCCTGTTCGTCGACATGGGCTCCACCACCACCGATATCATTGCCATCAAGAACGGCGCCGTGGCCAATGACGGCTACACCGATGCCGGACGGCTTCTAACCGGCGAATTGGTCTATACCGGCTTTACCAGGACATTCCTGTTCGGCGTAGCCTCGTCGGCTCCCGTCCATGGCAGGCTAACGCCGCTGATGAACGAGTATTTCGCCTCGATCGCCGACGCGCACCGCATCCTGGGCGTGCTCGACGAGGACGACGACAGGCACCCTCCCGCCGACGGCAAGGAAAAGACCGTGGACGGCTCGATCGCGCGGCTGGCGCGCATGGTGGGGCGCGACGCCACTGACCTGACCCCGCCGGAATGGGGTGAAGTCGCGCGCTGGTTCAGCGAGCAGCAACTGCGCAAAGTGCACGATGCAGCGTCTCTGGTTGCCGGGACCTTGCCGCGGCATGTCCCGATCGTCGGCGCCGGAATCGGTCGCTGGCAGATCAGGCGACTGGCCGAACGCATGGAACGCAGCTACGTCGATTTCGCCGACATCATCCCCGCCGATGACACCGTTCGCGGGCAAGCGAGCAGCGCGGCCCCCGCGTCCGCGATAGCGCTTTTGGCGGGATATCCGTTGTAAGCAGGGTGCGGCGCTCGGCCTAACCCCGCGCGTCCTCGCTACCGGAACCTTTGGCGGTCAAGTGATCGCTGACACGCTGCATCAGCCAGCCCCAGGCCTCCTTTTCGCCCTCGCCTGCGGTCTTTTCGATGGCAATCGAAAGGTAGGCGATGTCCGCCTCGATCTTATCGCGCGGCAGCATGCCGAGCCGGCTGACCAGGATGGCCAGCTCAAGCACTGCCGCCTTGGCTCGGTTGAGGCCGGTGAACGGCGCGAGCGCTTCCTCCCGCACCACGCGGCAGAAATGGCGGGGGCGCACGCCATTGTCATCGACCGCCTGGACTTCGAGACCCGAATACGCCAGCGCCGCCTCGAGCCTCGGCACCGGAAACCCGTCAACCGGAACGGTTGGCCAATGCTTGCGGCCTGTCAGGCAGCCGGCAAAGACACGCACGTCGTCGGTATAATTGGCGATGGCGAATGGCACTTCGGCGAGATTGTCGAGCGTGACCGACGGCCGGAACGGTGCAATCACCCAGCCGTCATTCTCGGCAATGATGCCGATCGGCGCGATGTGGACGTTGCCTGCCTTGTTGACCGTCGTGATGATCGATTCGCGAATGTAGGGCATGGTCTAGCGCTCTTTCCTTGCGCGGAGCGTCTGGCCCGGCTCGGCAAGACGGGTACGGTCGGTTTCAGGAGCCGGCGCGGCAACGCCCCATGCGAGCGGTTCGTCCTGCACATAACGCTTGCCGAGGCGCCACGCGATCTCCGCTTTCATCAGTTCCGCGCCGAGGTAAAAAGCGTGTGCGCCATCGGCGTTGACGTCCAGCCCGGCAAAAAGTTCGAACGCATCCGTGGCAACCGCATGCCCTTTGCTATTGAAAACATGGATGCCGTCCTCCGCTACCGCGATCCGGAAGTTGGCGTCGCGGACCTGGGCCGCCAATGCCTCGATATCGTCGGTTGAGGCTGTGAAAGGCTTGCGATCGTGGACCTGCAACAGGCCTGGGTGATAGCCGCGCGGCAACGCGCCGTCCGTGCAAGCAGCCAACATGACGCGGCGGGCGATATCGTGCTCCTCGATCGTCCGCACCGTGTGTGGGCTGACATGCACCGCCAGCACGTTTCGGATCCGGAGTTCCGAGCAGAGTCCCGCTAGAACGGCCGTAACACCGGAACTGTCCGCGTCGGTCAATTCGGTGAGATTGCCGGTACCCATCAGCAATTCGGCGTCCGGCCAGCGGCGCCGCGCCTCGATGAAGCGCCCGAGTGAAACGGCGAAGCCGAAATGGATCGGGTCGAGCACGGGATCGGCAATGAAGGCAACGCCGGCCTTTTGAGCGGCTTCGATGGCCCGGCCGAGCGAATCCAGATCGCCGGGCGTGGACGGTATCAACACTGCCGTAGCCCTATGGTCGAAGATCAACGGCAGCGTGTTCTCATCGAGGCTGAGAAGATAGTCCGCGCCGGCGCGTGCCCCGATCGTCAGTTCGTCCACGCTGGCCGAATCGACGCTGACCATAAATCCCCGTGCCTTGAGCGCTCGCACAGCCTCCGGCAGCAATGGAAACGGCGTCTCCGGCAGGCAGCCCAGATCGATGACATCGGCGCCGGCCGCGGCCAACATCGAGGCCCTCGCCATCAGCGCCTCGACCGACAGCATCGGCGCATCGACGATCTCGGCGAAGATGCGCATATCGTGACGCGTCAGATCCGGCGGTTTGCCCGCCCGGCCAAGGAAGGCCGGCAGGTCAGCGATCTCGTCGGGGCCGCGCACAAAGGGCACGCCGAAATGCTCCGACAGGTGCTCGATGTTGCCCCGATAGCGTCCGGGCAGGACGACGCGGTCGACGTCTCCTGTCAGAGTGAGCCGACGCTTCACAATGTCCTCGCTCATCAGCGCGGCGACCTTGACGCCGACGTCGACGATTTCCCACGCGAATTCGGTACTGCCCAGCCCGGCCAGCAGCCGTTTCAGCCGCGCCTTGGCCAGATGGCCGGTAAGAAAAACCAGCCGCTCAGCCATCGCTTGCGAGTTCGGCCCGGCGCCGTGTGAGCGAGGCTTCGAGATCAGCGAGCGATTCGACCACCTGGGTCCGCTCAAAACTCTTCAACTGCTTGGTATTTTCCAGGTCGATCCTGCGCGGATAGACCTTGACCAGCCCGTGCGGTGCCTGGGTCTCGAGTTCCGGCGCGGTGTCGCAAGCAAAGACGATGGCTGGCACACGGCACTTTCCGGCTTGGGCAAAGACATTGGTGGCGAGCGTGTCGGAAATGCCATGCACGCATTTGGCGACCGTGTTGGACGTGGCCGGCGCCACCACGACCGTGTGATAGACACCGTGGTAGAATTCGCCGACAGGGATCGCACTCGCGGTCTTGTCGTGCAGCACGCGCGTCGTCTCCGGGAAATCAAGTTTAAGCTTGTACATGCGCAACACTTCGTTGGCAGCCTTCGACACGAAGACATCGCAATGTTCGAGTTGGCGAACAAGTGCGAAGCTCTCCGTAAAGAAATGCCCGGAACCCGTCAAAACCCATGCCCAGCGCGGCACATGCAGCTTCACCATCGGCTATCCCGCCTTCTTTGCCGACGACCCTGTTGAAGCCACGATCCTGGTGCCGGGCAGCTTGCCCAACGCGAGCATCGCGCCGGCCTCGGCAGCATCCTTCGGACCGGCGAGATGGAAATCGACGCCGTCGGGCAGCATGGCGGCAAAGCCGGGGTCGACAATGCCTCGGGTCCTCAGGCTGTCAGCGGTATCGCCATCGAAGAATGCACCGGTCTGCTTGATAAGCAACAGCGCGTTTGCGCCAAGCTTGCCGGCAAGCCAGGCGGCCAGAGAATCGGAGGTAATGTCCCACGAGGCCGGAACATCCAGCGCCGGCAGTGCCAGTGACGACGGCAGCCACACCGGAACCTTGCCCGCCTCCAACGCTCGCCCGATCTCGTCCAGCGACCGTGCCGGCGTCAGTCTTTCGTCCCGGTCGAGGATGACATGGCCGAACTGCTCCATGGCCAGGATCGCCATGGCATGCGCGGCGGCGTCGGAAAAATCCATGCGTGTCTGCGTCTCGCGCACATGGTCGGCAAAGAGGCCGCCGCCGGGCACGATGACGATCGGCAGCCTGGAACCCGCCAGCGCTGCGATCCAGCTCTTCATCTCCGCCGCATGGGCCGTGCTGCCGCCAAGCTTGACGATGGCCCGTCGGAGCATTTCGGGGCGTTCCTGGCGCGGCCGGAAAACAACGCTCCGGTCTTTTCGGCCGGCAGTGCCGGAGGCAGCGCCGCGTCCCGCCGATTGGCGCTTGCGTTCGATCTCGACGCCGACGCCGCCAGGGCCGAGCTCGAGCTTCTCCACCCTTACCGTGACACGCACGACACGCTGGTTCTCCAGGACGTGCGCTGCCACCTGCTCGGCCAAAGCCTCGCTGAGCTGGATATGTCCCCGCGCGACGATGGTGCGAATGCCGTCCATGATGATGTCATAAGAGAACACATGGCGCATGTCCTCGGGATGGTCGGTGATTTGCAGCACGTCGGCGGCCACATCAAAGCGCACTTTTTGAGTATGGCCATGCTCGAAGCTGTAGGCACCGATCTGGACCGGCAGAACAAAATCCCGCACAAAAATCCTGTCCGTGCCCAATGTCGGGTCGGTGTCCGGCGAATAGCCTCTCGCCGCCAACAGGCGATAGTCGATACTCGATTGACCGCCGGTCCCGGATTCCGCCGGGATCAACTCTCGAATCTGCGAGACCGCCTCGGCGCTGATCGAACTCGTGCGACCGGAATGGCCACACAGCGCCCCCCGAAAGCCGAGAAAATCGGGAGCGAAAGGCAATAGGCGCGGAATATCCGGAGCTTCCAGCGATCCACTCAGGCCGACCATCAGACCGAGCGATTTCGTTCGGTCGACGAATCCCGGAATACGCTCCGGCGGCAGATGATCGAGCAGCCGGCCCTTCCCCTTTTGCGCGGTATCGACCATCACGCCATGGAAGCGATGCCTGGCGAATATCGGCAGAAGCTCGAAGTCCGGCGCCAGATCGGCAAACAGCACGGCAATCAGCTTCGTTCGTGCGGCGAGCGGTTCGAGCGCCTGTGCGCAGGCAGAGATATTCGCCGAAGGGAAACACCCGATCTTCACATAGTCGACGCCGGTCGCCGCGATCTCTTCGGCCTTGATGCGGATCGTTTCGGGTTCCATCGGCAGGTCGCCGCAGACCGCGCTGACCGGAGCCCGACCAGCGATGAACGAAATCGTTCGGCGCATGGTTTCCGTGGACACCGCGCCCAGAGCTCCCGCCTTCGGGTCCTTCAGGTCGACGATGTCGACACCTCCAGAAAGAGCGATCTCCGCCTCTTCGATGCCGGTGACGCTTGCCAGCATTCTGGTCACTTGAACAGTTTCTCCAGTTTGGAGGACAAGACGTTTTTATAGAGGCAGTCGATCCCCCTGCGCCACGTCTCGCCGGTGTTGCCATGCGAATCGACGCCGGCGACCTTCCGCACCGTTCTGGCAGGCGCGAAAAGTCTTTCGATAGGGTTTGATAAATTTTGCGGGTCGGCTAAGTTGATCATGGGCACCTTGACTTGGCGCGGGTCCGGCAACCGTCGAACCTTTGCGCAAGAATGGGTAATTACTATCGATGACGAGCGCGGTGCCAGGCACTCTCGCTGCCTTTTTGTGCTTTTTTTCCCTGACCGTCAACGTTTCCGACGCGACAGGCCAGGAAACGGTGGCGAAGCCGGAAAAAAAGACAACCGAAATCAAGATAGGCTATTTGCGGGCCTACGCACCGCAATTGACGCTTTCCATGCTCGACCTGCCGCCACGTGACGAAGGTGTCGCCGGCGCCGAGGTTGCGATCGGCGACAACAATACGACCGGAAAGTTCACCAACCAGAAATTCAGCCTCGACGTGACCGAGATCAAGCCCGACGGCGACGCGGTTCAGGCATTCGAAGGCATGATCGCCAAGGGCGACCGCTATGTGGTCGCCGATCTTTCAGCCAAACAATTGCTGTCGATCGCCGACATCGCCCGCGACAAAGGCGTGCTGATCTTCAACGTCGGCGCCACCGACGACAGCCTTCGCGAGGAGGACTGCCGCGTCAACGTTTTCCATGTCGCGCCGACGCGCAGCATGCTGGCCGATGCGCTGGCGCAGTATCTCATGGTGAAGAAGTGGCCGAATTGGGTGCTGCTGTATGGATCGCATGAGCAGGATCGTCTCTACGCCGATGCGTTGCGCCGCGCGGCAACCCGCTTCGGCGGCCAGATCGTCGCCGAGAAGGAATTCAAGGATACCGGCACAGCCAGGCGCACCGACACCGGCGCCACGCAGATACAGCAGCAGATTTCCGTGTTCACGCAAGATCTCCCGGAGCATGACGTGGTGCTTGTCGCGGACGAAAGCGAGGTTTTCGGGACCTACGTGCCCTATCGCACCTGGACGCCGCGGCTGGTCGCCGGCACGGCCGGTCTGGTTGCATCGTCATGGCATCCCGCCAGCGAACAATGGGGCGGCATCCAGATGCAGAGCCGCTTCTTGAAGACGGCGAGCCGGCGGATGCTTTCAAAGGACATGTCGGCCTGGACGGCGGTGCGTGCCGTCGGCGAGGCCACCACGCGCACCAAGGGCGACGATGCGAAAAAGATCAGCGACTACATGCGCTCGGACGACTTTTCGGTTGCTGCTTTCAAGGGGCAGAAGCTGACCTTCCGCAAATGGAACCTCCAGCTTCGCCAGCCGATCTTGCTTGGCGATACCAAGTCCGTCGTCTCGACATCGCCACAAGAGGGCTATCTTCACCAAGTCTCCGAACTCGACACGCTCGGTGTCGATCAGCCGGAAACGAAATGCGCTCTCAAGTAGAGTCAATCGGGAGGAATTTGCGTGCAGAAACGAGCTTGCGCATTCGCCATTCTCGCGGCCGGCCTGACGGCCAGTCCGGCATCGGCCTATACGGCCTACGTTTCCAACGAGAAGGACAACACGATGACCGTCGTCGACACGGCGACGATGCAGGTGGTGAAGACAGTTGAAGTCGGCCAGAGACCTCGCGGCATCACCATCTCGCATGACGGCAAGTTCGTCTACCTATGCGCCAGCGATGACGATACGGTCCAGATCATCGATACCGCGACGCTTGAAATCGTCGGTACGCTGCCATCCGGCCCCGATCCCGAATTGTTCGTGCTCTCGCCGGACGGCAAGACGCTTTATGTCGCCAATGAGGACGATAATCTCGTCACCGCCATCGACGTCGAAAGCAAGCAGGTCCTGGCCGAGATTCCGGTCGGCGTGGAACCGGAAGGCATGGGTGTCAGCCCCGATGGCAAGACCATGGTCAACACCTCGGAAACCACCAGCATGGCGCATTTCATCGACACCAGCACGCATGAGGTGACCGACAACGTGCTGGTCGACACGCGCCCGCGCTTCGCCGACTTCAAGCCCGACGGCTCGCAGGTCTGGGTCAGCGCCGAGGTCGGTGGCACTGTCAGCGTCATCGACAACGCCAAACGCGAAGTGGTGAAGAAGATCCAGTTCGCGATTCAGGGACTGCGGGCCGAAACCATCCAGCCGGTAGGCATCGCCATCACCGCCGATGGCAAGAAAGCCTATGTCGCGCTCGGCCCGGCGAACCATGTCGCGGTGATCAATACCGACACCTACGAGGTGGAGAAATACATCCTCGTCGGCCAGCGTGTCTGGCATCTGGCCTTCACGCCCGACCAGAAAACGCTGATCACCACGAATGGCAATTCCAACGATATCACCTTCATCGACACGGCCACCGACGAGCCGGTCCAATCGCTCACCGTGGGCCAGCAGCCCTGGGGTGTGGTCATTTCGCCCAAATAGCAGACATTGATCATCGGGAGGCTCAAGACATGAAACTTTTCCGCAGGTTTTTCTTCGCCGCGCTCGCCGGATTCGTCCTTGCTCCGACCGGAGCAAGCGCCGACGACGCAACACCAAAACCGTCGCGTGCCAGCAAGAACCTGCCGGAACTGATTATCGGTTCGGCCGATTCCACTTACGCCGTCAATCAGAAGGATTTCGAGCTGATCGCCGGCCAGGGCTATCGCTGGAAGATCACCTCCAAGGGCGGTTTCGAATACAAGTTCGTCACCGACCTCTTCCGCAATGTCTGGATGGACCAGATCGTCATCAACGATTTGGAAGTGCATATGGACGGCGGACCAGCCTGGCTGGAATTCGACGACGCGGGAACGATCCAGGTGCAGTTCCATACCGTTCGCCCGGGCGAATATACCTGGTCGGTTCCCGACCTTGCCGACAAGGGACTGAAGGGCAAGATTACGATCAAGTGAGACAAAAGGCGATCAAGGCGCCAGATAGCCAACGCGTCCTGAAGGAGCGGCCCGGCATGCAGCATATGAGGACAAGCGGTCCGGGAGAAGAGGTGGCGGCGCTCGATGTCGGTGCCGTCAGCCATTCCTATGGCCAGAAGCGGGCGCTCAACGACGTCTCCTTCTCGATCGCGCCGGCGACTTTCACCGTTCTGCTCGGCCTCAACGGGGCCGGCAAGACAACGCTGTTCTCACTGATAAGCCACCTCTACGACACGCGTCACGGATCGATCCGCATCTTCGGCCATGACATTCGCCGCGCATCCGGCGAAGCACTCAGACGCGTCGGCATCGTGTTCCAGGCACGCACGCTCGACCTCGACCTCAGCGTCTACCAGAATCTCTCATACCACGCCTCGCTGCATGGCATTGGCGGACGCGACGCTCGCCAGCGCATTGCCGCGCTGCTTGAAACGGTCGACATGCAGGGCCGCCAGCATGACAAGGCACGCAGCCTCTCCGGGGGTCAGATGCGGCGCATCGAAATCGCCCGGGCGCTGTTGCACCGACCTTCCCTGCTCCTGCTTGACGAGGCGACCGTAGGCCTCGACATCGAGTCTCGCGCGGGCATCCTCGCCACCATCCGCAAGCTCGTCCAAGCCGAGGGCATCGGCGTGCTCTGGGCCACGCATCTGATCGACGAAGTCGAAGACGCCGACCATGTCGTCATACTGCGGCGGGGTGATCTGGTCGCGAGCGGCAAGGTGTCGGATGTGATCCGTGCGAATGGTGGAAGTTCGATTCGCGAAACCTTTTCGAAGCTCAGCCGCGTCGATGCGGCGGGCATGGCGGAGACGTCGCCATGAGCGCTCCTGCGATGCCTGGAAAGCTCGCCGGCATCATGCCAGTGCGGTCTGAACCATTCGGCCTGCGCCACTATCTCATTTGCCTGAAAGGCGTCGTCCTGCGCGAATGCCTGCGCTTCCTGCACCAGCGCGAACGCTTCATTTCCTCGCTGGTCCGGCCGCTCGTCTGGCTGTTCATCTTCGCCGCCGGCTTTCGCCAGGTGCTCGGCGTGTCGATCATCCCACCCTACAAGACCTATGTGCTCTACGAGGTCTATATCACGCCGGGCCTTTGCGGCATGATCCTGCTGTTTTCCGGCATGCAGTCTTCGCTGTCGATGGTCTACGACCGCGAGATGGGCAACATGCGCATCCTGCTGGTCAGCCCGTTTCCGCGCTGGTTCCTGCTGGTGTCGAAGATGCTCGCCGGCGTGGCCGTATCGATCGTGCAGGTCTACGCGTTCCTGATCGTTGCCTGGTTGTGGGGCGTCAAGGCGCCGCCACTCGGCTACCTCTATGTGCTGCCGGCACTGTTCCTGTCGGGCATGATGCTTTGCGCGCTCGGCATGCTCTTGTCTTCGCTGATCAAGCAGCTCGAAAACTTCGCCGGCATCATGAACTTCGTCATCTTTCCCGGCTATTTCGCGTCTCCGGCGCTGTATCCCTTGTGGCGCATCCAGGAGGCGAGCCCGCTGCTCTACAAAATCTGCCTCTGCAACCCGTTCACCTATGCCGTCGAACTGATCCGCTTTGCCTTCTACGGGCAGATCGAATGGCTGTCGCTGGGCGTCGTGGCCGGCTGCACGCTGCTGTTTCTGGGCGGCGCCATTATCGCATACGACCCTTCGCGCGGTTTGGTGATCCGCAAGCAGGACATGGGAGGAAACGCCTGATGGCGCGAATGAGACTTGTTCACACTCTCGTTGTGGTCGCCACGCTTGCCTTGATGGGAGGCGCCGGCGCGGCAAACACCGATCCCGACTGGCCTTGCATACAACGTAAGGTGCCACGGCTCTCGCTTGGCCAGATCTGGAATGGGCCGGAGCTTCCTGCGACCGCGAAAGATTGGGCGAAGGATGCCCGTGTGTCGGCGCTTGTCGAAGCGGTGGCGGCCCGGCGGACGCCGATTGCCGAAGCCCAAAAAGAGATCAAGGATTTCGCGACTTCCCTGCCGCCCGAGCAGGTCGCACCAAAAATGACGATGCTGGTGCAGGGAATGTTCGAGCATATGGACGCCGAGCGTTCGCACGTGATCTCCGGCATCTCCCGCTATGCGCACAAACAGCTCGAAATGGCGGCACAGTTGCGCAAGGAAGCATCCGAAGTCGACGCGCTGCGCGCCAAGGCCGATGCGGATCCGGACGAAGTCGAACGGCGAACCGACCAGCTGAATTTCGCGACGCGAATTTTCACCGAACGGGTCCAGTCGCTGACTTATGTCTGCGATGTGCCCACGATAATCGAGCAGCGGCTTTACCAGTTGTCGAAGACCGTCTCGGAAACGCTCGTCGTGAAGAAATAGAGCTTGGCTGCCTGTCTCATGACTCCCTGCCAGGCAGCACACGCCAACGCTGCACGAAATAACCGGGATGTGTTTCGATCCACCGAGCCACCAGCGGCTGCGCCTGCATGAAGGCAGTCCCGGGATTCATCGCCAGACCGTCCACCATTTGTTCGCGTTGTTCGCAGGTCCGCGGTATATCCGTCAGGCAGACCATCATAACGAGTGTGTAAAGCATTACCCCTTTTCCCCATCGAATTCCCGAACCCTACCCGGGAGATTTCCGAACAGTCTGCAGGGGTTGCACATACAGATCGCTTACGGGTGTGAAAGGACGTGGCCCCCGCTCTTTCGCACTGCAACATAACACATCGCTTATATAACACCAACGATCGCGGGCGTTCTCCACCGGACTTTCCGTCGCGTTCGTGCAATGTCATCCCGCCTTGTCTGGATACAGCTTTCCGAAAAGGGGCAGGTACATCGCGCCCTTGCGCATCAGGAAATCGTTGAACGTGGCCATGGCCGGCGAGATTGCGTGATCGGTTCGCATCACTGAGAACCATTGCCGGCGGATCGGCATGCCGACAACGTCGAGGATGACAAGCCGGCCTGCTTCGGTTTCCGCAGCGATGGTGTGGGCAGAGATGAAGGCGATGCCCAGGCCGGCCATCACCGCCTGCTTGATCGTTTCGTTCGACGCCATCTCGACACCGAGATCGTCGATGCGGCCAGGCACGTCGCTCAGGAATATTTCCAGCGAGATGCGGGTTCCGGAGCCGGGCTCGCGAATAAGGAAATGCTCCTCCGCGATCCGCTCCTTGGAGATATCTCGCGCCGCGACCAACGGATGGTCTGGCGGCGCGATGATGACCAGCGGGTGATCGCCGAAGACCGAAGCACGCACCGGAACCTCTTTCGCCGGGCGCCCCATCAGCGCGATGTCGATGTCGTGGTTCCTGAGGTTGTCGATCGTCTGGGCGCGGTTGCCGATGGC
>NZ_RZQY01000610.1:0-3735 GCF_003998575.1 Mesorhizobium sp. M7A.F.Ca.CA.001.10.2.1
GACCTTGCCCTTTTTCTTGTCGCCGGTGAGTGCTGCCATCGACTGCATGTCGGCTGGATCGACCTTGGTCTTGTTGTAGCCGATCGTGTTGTAGCCGAACTTTTCGGTGATGCCGTAGCGCTTGCCGCCGACCACGGTGGAGCCGTCCATCTTCACCTGCGGAAACAGATCGGCCAGCGGCAGCTTGTCTTCCGGCAATGGCTCGAACAGTCCCTTCTCGACGCCGCGCGGCACGTCGATGCTGTCGATCACCATCACATCCCAGTCGCCGGGCTGCGACTGCTCGACGATGGCGAGGCCGGCGCCGGTGCCCTCGAATTCCTTGACGTTGACCTTGACGCCATTGGCCTCCTCGAAAGGCTGCAGCAAGGCCGGATCGGCATGATCGCACCAGATCAGCGCGTTGAGATCGGCGGCCTGCGCGCCCGTCGAAAGCAGCAGCGCCGCGGCGGCGGCAGCTGTGCGCAAACGGGTCTTCAGGATGGAAAGCGGATTGCTGGCTGTGTGTGACATCGAGTGTTCTCCCTTGCCTTTGTGGCTTCTTGCAAAAAATTGAACCAATTCTAAAATTGAGTCAATTCTGTTTTTGTGGCAAGAGGCTGGGAATGAGCGGATTGCGGGCTAGGCAAAAGGCGGACCGGCACCGGCGTATCATCGAGGCGGCGGCCGAACTGTTTCGCGAGGCCGGCTACGAAGGCGCCAAGATCGAGGCGATCGCCGCGCAGGCCGAGGTCTCTGTCGGGACGATCTACAACTACTACGAGAACAAGGGCGACATCCTCGGCGCCATCGTCTCGCTGGAGGTCAACGAGGTGCTGAATGCCGGGCAAGGCGTCGTCGCCAGGCCGCCGGCCAATGTCGGCGACGCGCTGGACACGCTGGTCGGCATCTATATCGAGCACTCGCTGCACTATCTCAGCAAGGAGATGTGGCGGCAGGCGATGGCAATCTCGACGCAACTGCCCGACAGCCCGTTCGGCCAGGCCTACACCGCGCTCGACCGCGCCCTGACCGAACAGATCCGCGCCCTGATCGCCCGGCTGCAGGAGATTGGCCTGGTGCGCCAGGACATAGACGGTGCAGCGCTCGGCGAACTGATCTTCAACAACATGAACATGATGTTCATCGAATTCGTGAAGCGTGACGCGGCCAAGATACCGGAACTGCGCGCGGCGATACGGAGGCAGAATAGGATATTGGTGGCGGCGATTGGGGTGTGAGACGTCAGGAGCAGGCAGGAGAAAGCGTCGCTTCCGCATAAGACCTGGTTTCAGACGCGGGTCGCCTCTTGAGTTGAGTTTGAAATCTGGTACAACCTATAAGGGCATAAATAGAGGGAGGGGTAAATGGGGACGTTTTCAGTCTGGCATTGGGCGATCTTGCTGCTGTTGATCGGCGTGCCTGTTTTCCTTGCCGTTCGATCAGCCGCGAAGCCGTCACAGAATCCTGAGGCTCTTGTGGGCTTCGGCGGCTGGCTGATGCTGCTGGCTATCGGTCAGGCAGTGTCACCATTGCGGACGCTTGCCGACTTCGCCAATTCGGCCGACGGCTACCAGCAACTCATGACCCTCTCGAATGGGCCGCTGGCGGTGTATGGCGAGGTTGCCCTCAATCTGGCGTTTCTGGCGCTTCAGCTGGTTGTGCTCGTTTCGATGCTGCGGCGTAGCCGCCGCTTTCCGCAATTGTTTCTGCTCCAGTGGCTGGCGATTCCCGTCGTGTTTATCCTGGACACGATCTGGGTTGCGTCAGTTCTGGGCGTTCCGGTGAGCCTGGTGCTCGCAGGCGATGCGCTGGTGGCCCCCATAGTCTCGTTTGTGGTGACAGGGCTCTGGGTCGCCTACGTCTACAAGTCTGTCAGGGTGCGGAACACGTTCACCAGGATTGGGGCATCCGCCCAGGTTGCGAGCGCGTCATAGAAGGCAGCCCAATTTGGGATATTTTGGAGCGTCGGGGCTCGACGAACTGACCTTCAATGACATGATGTTCATCGAGTTCGTGAAGCGCGACGCGGCGAAGATACCCGGAGCTGCGCGCGGCGATCCGCAGGCAGAACCGGATTTTGGCGGCGGCGATCAGGGTTTGACCTCGTGCACCACTATGTCGTCATCGAAGCTGGAACGGCCAAATCCCGAGCCGAATGACCGCAACTGTCGTCCGTGACGGCTGCGAGCTTTTGGAAGGTCTTCATTTCGGCTTCATTTATAGGTGCTGCCCGCGCTTTCGCCTGGAGATCAGCCAGGCGCGCCACGAGGGCTTGCGACGTCTCGACTTCAGGGCTCATCATTTTCGTTTGTCCGATTCAGTGGCGATTTGACGAGCACACCCCGCCGCCATCCCTGCCGGCGGGCGTGGCCGGTTCGAAGTTTCAGTCGTAGACTTTCACAATCTTGCGTGTGCTCGGGTCCACCAGAACCGTTCGGTTGTCGACCACAGTATAGCGGTATTTGACGTTGGGGACCTCGTGGAGCTCGACCGTGTCTGGCAGAGCCGTGCCGACGTTCAGCTCCACCCCCGGAAGCTTCACAGAAGCCAAGGGTTGCTTCTTCACGTATTCGCGCACGACGGTGTCCTGTTCCTGTGTGATAACCACATCCTGTGCCGCAACCGCGCCGACGCTGGCCAGCAGCAAGAGCGCCGCAGCGGCGCTGGTTAGGTGCATCCCCATTGTTTTCCTCCTCTTTTAATGTGGCGGCAGCACGATCGGCTGCGCGCGAACTACCCGAACACGTCGCCAGGCCAAACGTTCCTCATACGGGCTTCTGTCGGAATCTCCGCAGGACCAAAGTCTGATTGGGAAACGCAATGGTCTTACCCGCTGGGAGTAGGCGGAACGGCTTAGGCCTGAAGGTTGTTGTCTCTGCAAACGCGGAGAGAAACAGTGGAAAAAAGTGTCGGTCAGGCGCGATGGTTGCTCGCACCGATTTTGGCAACAGCCATCACTTTCCTGGTGATGGGGATAGTCCTTGGCTGACATGACGTGGATCGGCGCGGCTACGTCCCTTCCTGCGCTGATAGGACCCGTGAGCCGCTTTCGGCGGCTGGCGGGTCCTGTATTTCACCGTGCGCTGGGCTGCTCATTCGGCAGCGAGCGCTTTCTAGCTCATGCACCTTGGGAGGTTTATTATGGATCGGCGATCCTTCTTGACCGCAATGTTTGGTGTTGCCGGGGCAGCGGCCCTTGCAAGCGCTGTCCGCCCAATCGAGGCAATGGCGGGTGTTCCAGGAGCCGGACACGGCATCCTCGACGAACTTGAGACGCCACAAACAGAGGCCTTTGACGAAGATTCACAGGCAGAAGTGCAGCAGGTCTACCATCGGGACTGGCACCACCGTCCTCACCGCCGCCGCCGGCGAGGCTGGAGACGGGTTTGCCGCAGTTACTGGCGGCATGGTCGCCGTCGCGTCCGGTGCTACCGCCGGCGTGGTCCTTCGGTCGTCCTTCGATTTTAACTAGTTTTCCGCCTTGGCCCGTTCCGGCTCACGCGCCGAGAACGGGCCGGTTGGGATCTTTTTGGTGAACGGTAACAATGACATTGGTCCAGAGATTGAATGCGAGTGGCAGCGCAAACCAACCGGGAAATGACAACGACCATGCCGCGGGGTTTGCGGACGCCGTCTCGTTGCCGGACGAGGAAAACATTGCCGACCTTGTCAGGCGAACGGAGCGCATGGCCATTTTGGTGGTTCTAGGAATGGGCGGCTGGTTGATGTTAGTGCCCGCTATTTACCTTGTAC
>NZ_RZQY01000611.1:0-3732 GCF_003998575.1 Mesorhizobium sp. M7A.F.Ca.CA.001.10.2.1
GCGAGAACCCCTGCGAGAAGCCACCGTAAAGCTGGACATCGGGCGTGAGATCGAATGTGCCGCCGACATTGAAAGTCAGATTGTCGTAGTCAAAGGACCCGCCGATGACGTTGATCGCCGGATATGGCCGGTTGATGTAAAAGATGGCTGGGCGGTTGAAATCCTCGATGTCGAGGAAGTAGCGTTCGTAGCGCAATCCACCTTGCAGGCGCAGCCGGTCGGTCACAGGGACCTGCAACTGGGCAAAGCCGGCGACCGAGTTCTGCTTCATCGGACTGATGACGTCCCAGCCGTTCTCGAGTTTCTGGAAGGTCTTGTCGTGGATGAAGTCCAGGCCCCAGGTCAGCGTCGACCCCTCCAGCAGCATGTCGAGAGGGGTCTCGACCGTAGCGGTGACGCCGGCGCGCTTGCTGAAGAGCGTGGTCTGGGCAAAGCTGGCCTGCGGGTTGAGCGGGTTGCCCGAATAGTAGACCTGATTGTTCACGAAGCGATCGAAGCGGGTGAAGGGAAAGCGCTTCTCCATATCGTTGTAGAACGACTTCACTTCGAGCGATCCCAAGGCGAAGGCGGTGTCGGTATAGCGCGCGGTGAAATATTTTGAATTCTCTTCCACGGATTCGCCCGTATACGGCGCCGTGTAGTCGGGCGCCGCTGGAGTGGCCTGGAAATTGGAAAACCAATCCGGATTCTGTTCCATGCGGACCAGTTCGCCGGAGACCTCGAAACGACGGGCCCCGTCCTCATATCCCAGTCTTGCATAGAGGTTGCCGAAGTCGGTGCGATCGCCCCCGCCTTGGCCGAGCATGGCGTCGGACGGCAGTTCGCGACCGTCTCCGTCATAGGTCCGGCGCGTCCGCTGGCCGCTGGCCGAGAACATGTAGTCGAATTTGCCGATCTTCTGCGTCGCCGAAACCGAAACTTCCGGCGCCAGGGACTTGCCGGGATTTGCAGTGAACGCCTTCACCTTGGTCTCGACGGTGACGGTTGGTCTTTCGGTCGCGTCCCGCCTGGTGATGAAATTGATGGTGCCGCCGGTCGCGCCGGAGCCGTAAAGGCTGCTTGCCCCGTTGACCACCTCAATGCGCTCGACTTTGCCGAGATCGATAAGCGAAAGCGTTCGTGAAACGTCACGCAACGGGGTGTTGCGGGGAATGCCGTCGACGAGAATCAGCACGCCGCGACCGCGAAAGCTTTCCGAGGCACCTGAAATCGTCTGGTTTGCGATCGAAAAACCGGGAACCAGCTTGGAAATCAGGGTCGCCGGGTCGCTCGTCAGCTTGAGCTGTTGTGCCAGCTCATCAGCCTCGATGACCTGGACGGACCCGGGAATGCTGGAGATCGGCTGCTCCGTTCTGCTCGCCGTCACCAACACTGTTTCCAGCTGTATCGCGGGTGCCGAATCTCCAGTGTTCTGCGCCTGCACGGGCATGGTCGTGAAAGCAAGTGGCAGCAGTGCGAGGCAAGTTCCCGCGATCAGTTCATTCCGCATAGTCGCACTCCAAATTGGCCCCTCGGGTGCCGCAAAGGCATTGAGGGCCACAAATCGCTGGCTCCCTTTTCCCGGATCGATTAAATATGTCTCAATTACTCATGTTATCGATCAGGGCGATGGCGCGCTTGGAGTGAAGCGAAGCCGGCACTGCTGAAAACGAACTCCGACGATCCGAATTGAAAATGTTGCAGTTATATCACAGGTCGACCAACCCCAGCGGGATCAGCCCGGTGAGCTTCGACATGTCGGGTCACGACGACGCGGAAGCCGAGCGGTTGTGCGCCGGCCATTTTTTAACGGTCATCGGGGAGGTCGCGATCGAAACAGGGCTGGGTGTCCTCTCCGCCGTGCGTGGCGTGACATGTGGCCTCGCCGATCTGAACGTCATGACGTGTTTCTTCCCGCCCTCGCCGTTACGGGTGCGGGGGATTGGAATGCCGGGTTCGGACAAGGTGCTCATGTTGCGAAGCATGGAAGGTCCGCTGGTCGTTGAGCAGGATGGACGGAAGATAGAAGCCGCGCTTGGAGATTTCCTCTTTGTATCCGGTGAGATGGCCTACGACTGGTATCTGCCGGAAGGGGGCAGGCTGGACTGCGGCAGCCTGCCCGGCGCCGCTTTCCGCGTTTCCGGCGAGACGCTTTCCAGGCTGATGCTGCGACCGATCCCGAGAACGTTTCCTCCGCTCCAGCTTCTGATCACCTACGGCGCTTATCTGTTGATGCGTGGCCCGCATTCTGCCAACGAGGCGGAGATGGCCAATGCCCATTTCAACGAAATACTTCCGCTCGTCGTCGCCTATCTGGAAACCCCATCAACGGTGGAACGTGACCGGCTGCACCCTGTTAAACGCTATATCGATGATCACCTGGGGGATGGCGATCTGAGCATTTCCGCTGTGGCCGCTGTCCTCGATGTTACACCACGATATGTCCAGAAGTTGTTTCAGCGCGAAGGGACGACATTTTCGAGATATCTTCTCGAACGGCGCCTGGCCGAGGCGCGCAAGCTGCTGTTGCGGGGAACGGGAACGCTTTCGATAGGCGCCACTGCCTATGAAGTCGGTTTCGGGGATATCTCCTACTTCAACCGCACCTTCCGAAAGCGTTATGGCGTGGCGCCTTCCAGCGTTCGGGATGAAGCGCGGCAGACCCTTGGTTGAGTGGCTAATAGCCCGGGCAGAGACCGTCGGAATAGTGCGGCGAACCCTTGGGGCGTTGCCGATACTGCGTATACGAGGATACCTACATCCGTTAAGCTGAGCGCCGCGTCAAACGGGAGCATCGATTGCAAGGATTTGCGGAAAGCGTGATGCAGGGGCCGCGAACCGTGGCCGAACAGGTCGCCAATGTCCTGCGCGAAGCGATTGCCGGTGGAACCATCAAGGCGGGCACTCCGCTGCGCCAGGACGAATTGGCCGAGCAGTTTGGCTTCAGCCGCATGCCAATTCGTGACGCCCTTCGCCAATTGGAAGCCGAAGGCATTGTTTCCATCCATCCGACAAAAGGCGCGCAGGTCGCCCGGATGGACGGCGCCGAGATCGGTGAAATCTACGCACTGCGCGAACTGCTTGAATGCGAGGCGGTGCGGCTTTCGCTTCCCAACCTCGCCGGCGCGAAGCTCGACGAGGCGGAACAGGTGCTCGACCAGATCGACGCGGAGCGCAATGTCGGCCGATGGGGTGCGCTGAACCGTGCCTTTCATCTGGCTCTCTACGACGCCTGCGGTAACCGTCGATTGCTCGGCCTGATCGAGGCGCACCACAATGCCGCAGATCGCTACGTCCGCATCCTCCTGTCGAACCTGGATTATCGCAGCCGCTCGCAGACGGAGCACCGCGACCTGCTGGCCGCCTGCAGGGCGCGCAAGGAGGACAAGGCCATAAGCATTCTGAGGCGGCATCTTCGCGAGGGAAGCGAGACGCTGGTCAGCGCGATCAGGGAAGATGGCCTGTCGCGAAAATCCTGACGGCGTGGCTTGAGCTCCGGTTGCCTCTGCGCGCGATCACTGCCACATATTGCAACATCGATACTCGATCCAGGATCATCATGTCCCCCGACAGCAGCCTGCCGGCGCGCGCCCTTGCTCCACGTCGCCACGAAGAGATCCTGCGGCGGCTGGGCGCTCACGGGTCTGTCAGTGTCGCCGAGCTGGCCGGGTTCTTCGATGTCTCACGCGAAACCATCCGCCGCGACCTGAAACTGCTGTCGGATAAAGGACAGCTCGGCGACACTGACAGACC
>NZ_RZQY01000612.1:0-3730 GCF_003998575.1 Mesorhizobium sp. M7A.F.Ca.CA.001.10.2.1
CGCTCAGGCTGCGCATCCGCGACCAGCCGGCGCCGCCGCTCTATTCGGTCAGCCGCGGCACCAAGGTGCGTGTCTTCGCCGCTTTGCCGGTGGCCGTCGACGGCAAGGTCGCCGGCGTCGTCTATGTGTCGCGGACGCCCAACAACATCATCAAGCATCTCTATGGCGAACGCGGCAAGGTGACGTTGGCGGCGATTGCCATTCTCGGCGGCACGCTGCTCATCGGCCTCATCTTCCTGCGCACCGTCAGCCGGCCGATCTATGCGCTGATCGACCGCACCGAGCGCATCGCCGCCGGCGACCGCGCGGCGATCAGGCCGCTCGACCATCACGGCACGCGAGAGATGGCGGAGCTTTCCGCCGCCTTCCTCGACATGGCCGAAAAACTGCAGGCGCGTTCCGACAGCATCCAGACGTTCGCCACCCATGTCTCGCACGAACTCAAATCGCCGCTGACAGCGATCCAGGGCGCAGCCGAATTGCTGCGCGATTCCGGTGGCGCGATGGACGATACGGAGCGGCGGCGTTTCTCCAACAATATCGTCACCGATGCGGGACGGCTCAATCTGCTGGTTCGCCGCCTGCTTGACATGGCGCGCGCCGAAAACCTGGCGCCGAGCGGCGAAAGCACATCGATCGGTGCGGCGCTGGCGCTGCTTCCCGTAGACAACAGGCTGGCGGTTAGCATCGGGGCCGGCGGCGACATCAGATTGCACATATCGGCCGAGAACGCGGCTATCGTGCTGGCCAATCTCATCGACAATTCGGCCAGGCACGGCGCGACACAGGTTTCTGTCTCCGCTACGAGCGCCGACGGCAAGGCGAGCCTCCTGGTCAGTGACGACGGCGCCGGTATTTCGCCGAGCAACCGGGCGCGCATTTTCGAGCCGTTTTTCACCACGCGGCGCGAACAGGGCGGCACCGGCATGGGGCTCGGCATCGTGCTGGCCCTCCTGAAAGCGCATGATGGTATGATCGCGCTGGTTGACAGCGAACGCGGCACGCGCTTCGAGATCATTCTGCCGGTGGCGTGAAGGACACCATCGGCCGGATCGGAGAGAACATGCGCTACGACATCGTCATCATCGGCGGAGCCATCGTCGGCTCCTCGGTCGCCTATTACCTGCGTGAGCAAGGGTTTTCCGGCACGATCGCGCTGGTCGAGCGTGATCCGCAATTCGCGCATGCGGCAACGACGCTGTCCATGGCCTCGATCCGCCAGCAATTCTCGATCCCGGAAAACATCCGCCTGTCGCAGTTCACGCTGAAACTGTTTCGGCGGCTGAAGGAAGAGTTCGGGGACGACGCCGATATCGGCTTTCGCGAGGGCGGCTACCTCATCCTTGCCGGCGAGGACGGCTTGCCGATCCTCAAGAGCAATCACGAGGCGCAGATCGCGGAGGGCGCCGACATCGTGCTGGAGGATGCCGCCCAGCTTACGCGCCGGTTCCCGTGGCTGTCGACCGAGGGCATTTCAGCCGGCGCCTATGGCCGCACCGGCGAAGGCTGGTTCGACGCGCATGCGATGCTGACGCTGTTCCGCAAGGCGCTGCGGCAGAAGAAAGTCGATTTCATCGCCGCCGATGTCACCGGCATCGCGCGCGATGGCAACCGCGTCACCGGAGTGAGCCTCGGCAATGGCGAGACGCTGGAGGCTGGCATCGTCGTCAACGCCGCCGGCCCGAACGCCGGCAAGGTGGCTGCCATGGCCGGGCTTGAGCTGCCGGTCGAGCCGCGCAAGCGCAATGTCTTCGTCTTCGAGGCGCGCGAGAAATATGCCGACATGCCGCTGCTGGTCGATCCCTCCGGCATCTATGTCCGTCCGGAAGGCTCGGTCTACCTCACCGGCGGCGCCGAACCGGAGGAAGGCGACCGCGCACCCGACCCCGGCGACTTCGAGGTAAACTGGCCGCTGTTCGAAGAGGTGATCTGGCCGGTGCTGGCGACCCGCATTCCCGCCTTCGAGGCGATCAAGCCGACCCGCGCCTGGGCCGGCCACTACGACTACAACACGCTCGACCAGAACGCGGTGATCGGTCCGCATCCCGAAGTCGGCAATTTCATCTTCGCCAACGGATTCTCCGGCCACGGCCTGCAGCAGGCGCCGGCGGTCGGCAAGGCGCTGGCCGAACTGATCGTTCATGGCGGCTATCGCACGGTGGATTGTTCGGCGTTTGGCTATGGTCGAGTCGCGGAAGGGCGGGCGTTCCGGGAATTGAACGTGATTTGAGCGTTGGCGTTTCCTTCTCCCCCTGTGGGAGAAGGTGTCGCCGAAGGCGACGGATGAGGGGTGTTCCAGGGAACGCCAACGCCTCACTCCGCTGGAACACCCCTCATCCGTCTCGGCGCTGCGCGCCGATCCACCTTCTCCCACAGGGGGAGAAGGCAAGGCGCGCTTCTCTCGTTCCCCAACCAGAGAGATCTCAGCCCTTGCGGTCGAACCAGAATGCATCCGCCATGCGCTTCATGCCGATACGTTCGTAGAAGCCGACGGCGTCGGGCATGGAGATCAGGCTGATGGCGACCGACGGTCCAAGCTGCCGGCGCGCCTCGTCCATCAGGCCCTTGCCGATGCCGAGCCCCTGTGCCGATCGGGAAACGGCGAGTTCGGAGATGTAGCAGACCCAGGAGAAGTCGGTGATGCCTCTGATCACGCCGACCAGCGGCTTGCCTTCGACGTCGAGACGCGCGGTCAGCACCAGATTGGCGCCCGACAGCATCGCCCGCAGGCGTGCTTCATCATCGACCGGCCGTGTCTCGCCGAGGCCGGATTCGACCAGCACACGCCGGAATTCGGCGATGTCGAGCGCGGGTTCACGCGCATAGAGGACGTGTGCGTTTTCTGCCATGGCCGCCAGACTGCACCATCGGGCTGGCTTGTGCCACTGTGCACGAACAGTTGCCTTTTATTTGCTGCCGGCTTTGTGTAAACCGTGCCTCAGCAATCCCCCCGCAACGAAAACACGGGCAAAAGCCATGGAAAAGTTCACCAAGCTCACCGGCGTCGCCGCTCCGATGCCGATCGTCAATGTCGACACCGACATGATCATCCCGAAGGATTACCTCAAGACGATCAAGCGCACCGGGCTCGGCACCGGCCTGTTCGCCGAAATGCGCTACAAGGATGACGGCTCGGAAAATCCGGATTTCGTGCTCAACAAGCCGGCCTACCGCAAGGCGCAGATCCTGGTTGCCGGCGACAATTTCGGCTGCGGTTCCAGCCGCGAGCACGCACCATGGGCGCTGCTCGACTTCGGCATTCGCTGCGTCATCTCGACCTCGTTCGCCGACATTTTCTACAACAACTGCTTCAAGAACGGCATTTTGCCGATCACCGTCAGCCCCGAGGATCTCGAGAAGCTGATGGATGACGCCTCGCGCGGTTCCAATGCCACAGTGTCGGTCGACCTCGAAGCCAAGGAAATCCGCGGTCCCGACGGCGGTGTCGTCACCTTCGACCTCGACGACTTCAAGCGGCACTGCCTGCTCAACGGTCTCGACGACATCGGCCTGACCATGGAGAAGGCCGGCGCCATCGCGTCGTTCGAGAAGCGGAACGCCGAACAGCGCCCCTGGGCCTGAGTCGCAGGATCTGACCCGGCCGCCACAGGCCGGGTTCGTGGCGGCGAACGGAGGGACAGTCATGACACGTTTGCTTCTTGCCGGCGTTTGCGGGCTGGCCTTGTTGCTAGGGCAAACCGTGAGCGCGTTCGCGCAGACACAGGCACCC
>NZ_RZQY01000613.1:0-3730 GCF_003998575.1 Mesorhizobium sp. M7A.F.Ca.CA.001.10.2.1
CTCGATGACGCCGAGCCAGCCGGGCACGGTGGAAACCTTGGCGGCGTTGGCGAACTTCTTCGATTCGATCTTGTCGCCCATCGCCTTTATGGCCTTGGGCTTCGGGCCGATGAAAATGATGCCTTCCGCTTCCAGCGCTTCGCAGAAGGCCGCCCGCTCGGACAGGAATCCGTAGCCGGGATGCACGGCCTGGGCCCCCGTTTCCTTGCAGGCGGCGATGATCTTTTCCGGGACGAGATAGCTCAGCGCGGCTGGTGAAGGCCCGATATGCACCGCCTCGTCGGCCATCTCGACATGCACGGCATCGCGATCGGCATCGGAATAGACGGCAACCGTGGCGATGCCCATCTTGCGCGCCGTCTTGATGACGCGGCAGGCAATTTCGCCGCGATTGGCGATCAGGATCTTGGTGAACATGCGAAATGTCATCCCTCGGGTCGGCCGTTCCTTTTATGGCCTGTGCTTGCAGGGTCAAGCCGACCATGCAATTCACTGCCTTTCAATCGACTTGCGATTCCAATTCATCGCTGTGGCCCAGTCAGGGAGCCAGCCGCCAGTTGATCGTGTCGGCAAAACCTGAAACCTTGGAAAAAACTCGCATTGGAGGACGTCTGATGAAAACCCGCGCCGCTGTCGCTGTCGCCGCCGGAAAGCCGCTGGAGATCATGGAGGTCGATCTCGACGGCCCACGTGAGGGCGAGGTGCTGGTCGAGATCAAGGCGACCGGCATCTGCCACACCGACGAATTCACGCTGTCGGGTGCTGATCCTGAAGGTCTGTTTCCGGCCATCCTCGGCCATGAGGGCGCTGGCGTCGTCGTCGATATCGGCAAGGGCGTCACCTCGCTCAAGAAGGGCGACCACGTCATCCCGCTCTACACGCCCGAATGCCGCCAGTGCCATTCCTGCCTGTCGCGAAAAACCAATCTGTGCACGGCCATCCGCGCCACCCAGGGCCAGGGCCTGATGCCCGATGGTTCATCGCGCTTCTCGATCGGCAAGGACAAGATCTTTCACTATATGGGCTGCTCGACTTTCTCCAACTTCACCGTGCTGCCCGAGATCGCGCTAGCCAAGGTCAACCCCGACGCGCCCTTCGACAAGATCTGCTACATCGGCTGCGGCGTCACCACCGGCATCGGTGCTGTGATCAACACCGCCAAGGTCGAGATCGGCGCCACCGCCGTCGTCTTCGGCCTCGGCGGAATCGGCCTCAACGTGATCCAAGGCCTGAAACTTGCCGGCGCCGACATGATCATCGGCGTCGATTTGAACAACGACAAGAAGGAGTGGGGCGAGCGCTTCGGCATGACGCATTTCGTCAATCCGAAGGAGATCGACGGCGATGTCGTGCCCCACCTCGTCAACATGACCAAGCGTGGCGCCGACCAGATCGGCGGCGCCGACTACACATTCGACTGCACCGGCAGCACCAAGGTGATGCGCCAGGCGCTGGAAGCCTCGCATCGCGGCTGGGGCAAGTCGGTCGTCATCGGCGTCGCCGGTGCCGGCCAGGAGATCTCGACGCGGCCGTTCCAGCTGGTCACCGGCCGCACCTGGATGGGAACCGCCTTCGGTGGCGCGCGCGGCCGCACCGACGTGCCCAAGATCGTCGACTGGTACATGGACGGCAAGATCCAGATCGACCCGATGATCACTCACACGCTGAAGCTCGAGGACATCAACAAGGGTTTCGATCTCATGCATGAGGGCAAATCGATCAGAAGCGTCGTGGTTTACTGAGGAAGATACCAGGCCGCCGCCCAATCGGCCCGCGACCTCTGTGGTTCACAAGTGGGAGGAGAAAAGAAACATGAGCGAACTCCCCGCTATTCTCGTCGATGCAGACGCCTGCCCGGTCAAGGCCGAGGTCGAAAAAGTGGCCGACCGGCATGGCGTCGTTGTCACCTACGTCTCCAATGGCGGCCTGCGGCCATCGCGCGATCCGATGATCCGCAATGTGGTGGTCTCCAAGGGCGCTGATGCCGCCGACGACTGGATCGTGGACAATGCACGCACCAACGACATTGTGATCACCGCCGACATTCCGCTGGCCGCCCGCGCGGTGGCACTCGGCGCCCATGTGCTTGGGCCAACGGGACGCCCCTTCACGCCGGAAACGATCGGCATGGCGGTAGCCATGCGTGACCTGAAGCAGCATCTGCGCGAGACCGGCGAAAGCAAGGGCTACAATGCCAGCTTCGCGCCGCAAGACCGGTCGCGGTTTCTCGGCGAACTCGACCGCATCTTGCGGCGGGCGCTCAAATCCGCCACACCAGACTAGAAACCGAGCGCCATTCAAGGTTGGAACCGACATGGCTGCCGAAACCCCGGTGAAGTCTCCCATTCAGCGCCACATGTTGTTCGCTGTGTCGGCCTGCGTTGGCGTTTTTGCGCTTCTCGTGGCGTTGCTGCTGCACGCCCCGCTTGCCTATTCGATCGGCGCCAACGCGTTCTTTGCCGCTTATGTCATTCTCGTCGTCGCCCAGATGCCGAAGTTCACCGGCAGGTATCTGAGCAGGAATGCGCGTGCCACGGACCAGCCGGTGCTGGTCATCTTCGCTGTGACGCTTGTCGTCGTCGGCGTTGCCGTTATCTCATTGTTCCTACTGATCAATCAGAAGGACAGAAGCCATCCCGTCGAGCTCACCTTCGCGCTGCTGTCGATCCCGCTCGGCTGGTTCACCATTCATGCCATGGCAGCGCTCCATTATGCTCATGTCTACTGGATGGACGGCGATGCTGTGGATGCCGAGACCAGGAAGAAAATCCCTGTCGGCGGACTGCTGTTCCCGGGCGACAAACGGCCGGAGGGCTGGGACTTCCTGTACTTCTCGACGGTGATCGGCATGACGGCACAGACCGCCGATACCAACATCTCGACCACGCATATGCGTCGTGTCGTGCTTGTCCATTCGATCCTGTCGTTTTTCTTCAACACGGTCATCGTCGCCGCCGCCGTCAATCTCGCCGTCAGCCTGGGCGGTCCGTAATAAATCCGTGATCGGATGAAACATCGGTTTGGATCGCGACGTATCAGGAGGACAATGAACGCGCAGGCCATGCCGCGAGGCCGGGAGACGAAAGACGATGGAATCCGTTGCCAGAAGCCAATCCGCCGCCGATCCAGGCGCTTCGGCGTCGAACGACAAAACGCTGATCTACCGGCAGTCGCGCTGGACACGGCTGACGCATTGGCTTTGGGCTATCTCGTTGTTCTTCATGCTGCTGTCAGGCCTGCAGATCTTCAATGCCCGTCCGCAGCTCTATATCGGCAAAGAATCGGGCTTCGAATACAACAACACCATCTTCGCCATCGGCGCCGAGAATTCCGATGCGGGTCCGCGCGGCTACACGGAAATCTTTGGGCATCGCTTCGACACCACTGGCGTGCTCGGCTGGTCGGGTCCGGCCGGCCAGGAGACGTCCCGCGCCTTTCCCTCCTGGGCGACCATCCCATCCTACTATGATCTCGGCACCGCGCGCGTCATCCATTTCTTCTTTGCCTGGATACTGGCCACGACGTTGATCGTCTGGTTTGTCGCCAGCACCGTGAACGGCCATCTGCGGCGCGATCTCGCGCCACGCCTCGACGATTTGAAACGATTGCCGCAAGACATCGTTGACCACGCCAAGCTCAAATTCCACCACACGCGCGAATACAACACGCTGCAGAAGATGGCCTATGGCGGGGTGCTGTTCGTGCTGTTGTCGCTGATGATCATCACCGG
>NZ_RZQY01000614.1:0-3725 GCF_003998575.1 Mesorhizobium sp. M7A.F.Ca.CA.001.10.2.1
GTCCAGGACGGCCTTGTTGATCCACAGCCAGTTGACCGAGTGAACGTTGACCGGCGCCGCGACCCACTTGCCGTCATAGACCGAGAACTTCTGCAGGGCCGCCGGAACGGACTTGTCCCAGCCTTCCTTCTTCGCCGTTTCGGTCAGGTCGCCCATGACGCCGGCAGCGGCGTAGTCGAGCACGGTATAGCCGAGCATCTGCGAGGCGGTCGGATAATTGCCGGCCGCGACCATCGCCTTCAGCGCGGTCATGGCGGCATCGCCGCCGCCGCCGGCCACCGGCACGTCCTTCCAGGCATAGCCTTCCTTGGCCAGATCGCCTTTAAGGACGTTGAGAGCAGCCGCTTCGCCGCCCGACGTCCACCAATGCAGCATCTGCACTTCCTTGACGTCCTCGGCGTGGGCCGCGAAAGCCAGGCCCGACGCGAGAGCCGTTCCGATAAGCAGTTTGCGCAACATGTACTTCCTCCCTTGTTGCATTACACGACCGGTGAAGCCCACCGGGTTCTTCTCAACTCAGCCGACCCACCATCCGGTGCGCTGGCCGCGATGAAACTGAATTGTCTTTTCCTCGGTATAGTCCTCGACGGCGCGTTTGCCGAGTTCGCGTCCGAGACCGGACTGCTTGTAGCCTCCGAAAGGCAGCTCGGGATAACCTTCCATGAATGTGTTCACCCAAACGGTTCCCGAACGCACTCCACGCGCGACCGACATGCAAGTGTCGATGCTGGCGCTCCACACGCCCGCCGACAAACCATAGGGCGTGTTGTTGGCGATGTGCAACGCCTTTTCAATCGATTCAAAAGTCAGCACCGAGAGCACCGGACCGAACACTTCCTCGCGCGCTATGGCCATCTCCTCGGTAACGCCGCGGATGATGGTGGGATCAAGATATTGGCCGACATTGGAGGCCAATTGCTTGCCTCCGCTGTAAACCTGGCTGCCGTCGCCTTCAGCGGCAGAAACATAGCCGGCCACCTTCTTCAGATGGTCGGACGAGATCATCGCGCCGACCTTGGTTTGGTCATCGAGCGGATCGCCGACCGTGACCCTGGCGGCAAGCGCCTTGACGGTGCTGAGAAAATCGTCGGCGATCGCCTCGTGAACGATCAGCCGGCTGCCGGCATTGCAGCACTCGCCGGCATTGAAGAAGCCGCCGAACACCGCCGCATCGGCGGCCGCTTCGAGGTCGGCGTCGGGGAAGACGATCTGGCCGTTCTTGCCGCCGAGTTCCATCGAGACTTTCTTCAGCGACTGCGCGGCCGAGGCCATCGTCATCTTGCCGACGCGGGTGGAGCCGGTGAACGACACCATCTCGACCAGGGGATGACTGACCATCGGCGCGCCGACGTCGGCACCAAAGCCGGCGAGGATGTTGACTACGCCGGCGGGCAGGCCGGCCTGCATCAGGATATCGCCGAGCACGAAGGTCGACGCCGAGGTCATTTCGCTAGGCTTGACCACCGCCGTGCAGCCGGCGGCGAGCGCGAAGGGCAGTTTCTGGCTGACGATCAGGAACGGGAAATTCCATGGAGTGATGATCGAGACGACGCCGATCGGCTCGCGCAGGACGACGCCCAGCATGGCATCGCCGAGATTGGCGTAGGATTCACCATGCAACGTGCGGGCAAGCGAGGCGGCATAGCGCCAGATGTCAACGGCGCCGCCGATCTCGCCGCGCGCCTGGGCGATCGGCTTGCCCGATTCCAGCGCGTCGAGCCGGGCGATGTCTTCAAGCCGCGCCTCGATCAGGTCAGCCGCCTTGAGCAGGATCGCGGCACGCTCAGCTGCCCTCATGCGCGGCCATGGACCGGTCTCGAACGCCTTGTGGGCGGCCTGCACAGCGGCTTCCACTTCGGCCTCGCCGGCCTGTGCGTAGTGCGAGACGGTGAAGCCGTGGCCGGGACTATTTCGAGCAATCGTGCGGCCGTCGCGGGCATCGACATGCTTGCCGTCGATCAGCAGCCTGTAGGCTTTCGGTGCCGCAGCCGCCTCGGCCGGCATGGCGATCTTGAGTGGGGCGTTCATCTGTTTTCCTCTAGGATCTCGAAAAGGCCGGCTTCTGCTTGGCCTTGAAGGCATCGACGCCGGCCTTGAGATCTCCGGTCAGGGCGATGAAGCCGCTGGCCAGCGCTTCGGTGGCGGCGGCACTTTCCTCGCCTTCGGCGACCGCGATCATCAGCTTGGCGGCTTCCGTCGCCAGTGGCCCGCGCTCGGCGATCTTTTCCGCCCACGCCTGTGCATTAGCCAGCGCCTTGCCGGTCTCGACCACCCGATCGACAATGCCCAAGGCCAGTGCTTCAGGGGCGAGAAAGATCTCGCCGCCCAGCGCCATGCGCCGCACCGTCTGCGCGCCGAAGCGGCGCACGGCGCGCTGCGTGCCGGACCAGCCCGGAACGACGCCGATCGAGGTTTCGGGGAAGCCCAATTTTACCTGTGTTTCGGCCACGCGGAAGTCGCAAGCCACAGCCAGTTCGAGCCCGCCGCCCAGTGCATGGCCCGACAAAACGGCGATGGTCGGCTGCCTGAGCCGCGCCAGCCGGTCGAAGACGCGGTGGCCGTAGCGTACCCATTGCACCTGGAAATCGGCGGCACTCATCCGCGCCCACGCTTCAACATCGCCACCGGCGCAAAATCCCTTGCCCTCGCCGCGCAGCAGCACGACGCGGACGCCCTCGGCCATCTCGGCCGCGTCAAGCGCCGTCTCCAACGCGCGCAGCATCGGAATGTCCAGCGCGTTGAATTTCTCCGGCCGGCGCAGCGTGACGACGCCGATGGCGCCGTCGGTTTCAAAGGTGACGAGGTGCTCAGCCATGCGCGCCTCCAAGCGAGGCGCCGCCATTCAGCGACAGGCCTATCGGTTGCTCCTGATAGAGGGCTGCCGGTGTCGTCTTGAGGTTCTTGGCAATGCCCAACGGAATTTCCGACTGCGCCAGCACATCGCGCTGCAGATCGATGCCGGGTGCGAGTTCTGTGACGACCAGGCCCTCCGGCGTCAGCCTCATCACGCAGCGTTCGGTGACATAGGTGATGTCCTGTCCCTGCGCGACTGCGCGCTTGCCCGAAAACGAGATGTGCTCGACTTCGTTGACCACCTTCTTGACCTTGCCCTCCTGATCGATGCGGATGCCGCCATCGGCCAATGAGAGTTTTGCCCCGGCGTTGAAGAAGCCGGAAAACACGATCTTCTTCGCCCGCGCGGTGATGTCGACAAAGCCGCCGGCACCAGCCGTGACATGCGGGCGCGCCGAAAGCTTCGAGACATTGACCGAGCCATGGCGGTCGATCTGCAGGAAGGACAATAGCGAGGCGTCGAAGCCGCCCGCCTGGAAATAAATGAACTGGTGCGGCGAGGGCATGAAGGCGTCGGCGTTCGACGAACAGCCGAATTTGAAGTCGAGCAGCGGCACGCCGCCGACCGCGCCCTGTTCGATCACCCAGGTAATCTTGCCGTGCTGTCCTTCCTCGAGAAGGATGCGCGGGACATTGGCGGAAATGCCGAAGCCGATGTTGACGGCCATGCCGTCGCGCAACTCCATGGCGACGCGGCGCGCGATCACTTTCTGGACGTTCATCTCCGGCGTGCGGAAGCTCGACAGCGGCCGGAAGATTTCTCCGGAGATCGCCGGGTCATAGGGTGTCAGCGTCGTCTGCAACTGGTCAAGCGCGTCGTCGAAAACGGTACGCTGAAACCGCATGACGTGCGCGTGCCGGGCGTCCTGGTC
>NZ_RZQY01000615.1:0-3724 GCF_003998575.1 Mesorhizobium sp. M7A.F.Ca.CA.001.10.2.1
TTTTGACCTGATATGCCCGAGCAGTGGCCCCCCCCCCAGGGGGCGGACCGCCATTGCTGGGCTGCTATGGATTCAAAGCAACCCGCAAAAGGGACTGCAAGCGGCAGGTGATACACCCTGCCACCGCATCGCGAGGGCTAGAGACGCCCGAGCACGACCAGGATAATGACTATAAGCAGCAGAAGACCGAGGCCGCCGCCGCCGTAATAGCCGGTGCCGTAGAATGGCCCGCCGCCAAGCCCACTAAAACCGCCAAGCAATGCAATGATCAGAATGATGATAAGAATTGTGCCGAGACCCGTGACTTGCTCTCCTGTTTGCGGCTTCGCGCCTTAGAGGGAGCGGCGGTCGCCGGCTGATGTGATTATGAACTCGCTACAAGCCTTCCTGTTCCCGACTGAGACCGCATCGACGCTGCCAGGTTCAAGGATGTCAGGCGAACAAAGGTCACCCCGAGACGCCCAAGTAGCCCCGGTCTTTCAGCAATCCAGCGAGATGGGCGGCGTTTGATGCTGCCATTTCGATCGCACCCGAGACCTTTTCCGGAGTCGCCGGCAGATCGACATAGTTAACCTCCTGCATGGCCTCGCCGACCCAGTAGACCCCGCCATTGGCCGGGATGGTGAAGCCAACATCGTTCAGTGCCTGAAAGCATTCCGCCTGGCAGTGATGCGCACCGTCCTCATTGCCGACGATGGCCACCAAGGCCACCTTTCCTGCTGCCGGCATGCGCCCTTTGTCATCGGTCTCCTCGAGAAACGCATCCATCCGCTCCAGGACGCGCTTGGCCACACTCGAGGGCTGGCCAAGCCAGATCGGGAGGCCGAGTACGAAAATGTCGGCCGCCAGTATTTTTTCTCTGAGTTTCGGCCAATCGTCGCCCTCGCCCATGTCGGAGAGCACGCCGGGCTTGATATCGTGACTGAGCGCACGCACGATCTCGCCCTTCACCTCGTATTGCATCAGCGCCGCCAGGACATCGGCGAGCAACCGATCGGTGGAGGATTTTTCCCTGTCGTTCGAAGCTTTGAGCGAGCAATTGAGTGCGAAGGCCGTAAGCGGCATCTGGATCTCCCTGCATTGTCCTAATTGCAAATCGCCGCGACGACGTCGCGACAGCCCATTCGCCCGTTGCGGGAGCGCCCGGCATTTAACGCCAGGGTTGAATGCTTGTTCCGCCAAGCGGACCAACAGGCCGGGGGCGAGACGGCCCCCTCCTCCCACTTGGTGACGGTCCAGCCGGCTCACAGGGGCACTGACCACTACTGGAGGACAGACAGCGATGAGCGATTCCGACGCAGGCTGTCTGGCGCAAAGAACCTGCAAGGTCACATGATCGCCAACTGCGGCGAATTCCTGCCGATCGAGGCACCGGCAGAATTCGTCAAGGCGCTGGCGGAATTTGCACCGAGATAGGTGAAGCGATCCGCGTTTATGCAGGTGCCTACTGGCTCGCGGAAGTTACGCGCCAGACCGTGTTTCCGACATCGTCGGCGATCAGCAACGCGCCCGATTTGTCGACGGCAACACCGACCGGCCGCCCGTGCGCCTTGTTGTCCTTGTCGAGGAAACCGGTGACGACATCCTGCGGCTTGCCGTCTGGATGACCGTCCTTGAACGGCACGAAAACGACCTTGTAGCCGTTGAAGCTCTTGCGGTTCCAGCTGCCATGCTCGCCAACAAAGGCGCCGTTGCGATACAGGTCCGGCAGGTTGGTTCCAGTGTAGAACGCCAAGCCCAGAGGTGCGACGTGGGAACTCAAGGCATAATCGGGAGGGATCGCCTTGGCGACCAGGTCCGGCCGCTGCGGCATCACGCGCGGGTCGACATGCTGACCATAGTAGCTGTACGGCCAACCATAGAACGCGCCGTCCTTGACCGAGGTCATGTAGTCGGGAACCAGGTTAGGACCGAGCTCGTCGCGCTCGTTGATAACAGCCCACAGCGCGCCGCTCTGCGGCTCCCAGCTCAGTCCGTTGGGGTTGCGCAGGCCGCTCGCGAAAACACGATAACGGCCAGTGGCCCTGTCGACTTCCCAGATGGCGGCCCGGTCCTTTTCCGCCTGGATGCCGTTCTCGGTGATGTTGCTGTTGGATCCGATGCCGACATAAAGCAGAGACCCGTCGCGGCTGGCCACGAGAGACTTTGTCCAGTGGTGATCGATAGGCCCGCCGGGCAACGGCGTCAGCACGGTGCCCGGGGCGGTGATCTTGGTGTCGCCCGACGTGTAGGGGTACCGCACGATGGCGTCGGTGTTGGCGACGTAGAGATCGTTGCCGACCAGCGCCACACCAAAGGGCGAATTGAGATGATCGAGAAAAACCTCCTGGACATCGGGCACACCATCGCCGTTGGTATCGCGCAGCAGAGTGATACGGTTGCTTCCTTCGGTGCCGCCGCCCGACGTCGCCATGGACTCGATCCAGCCCATGACCAGGTCTTTCGGCCGCTTGATCGCTGCACCGGGCGGCGCCACGGATTCGACCACCAGAACGTCACCATTCGGCAATGTGTAAAGCGAGCGCGGATGCTTCAAGCCCTTGGCGAAGGCCTGGATTTGCAAACCCTTGGCGACCGTCGGCCTTTCCTCCTGTTTCCAACCGATGACCGACGCGACATGCATCGGCGGCACCAGATACTGGATCGGTTCAGGCAGCGTCGGGTTCGCTCCGACCTGATCGGTGGGATCCGGTTCGTTGTCGCTGCATGCGGGCAGCACCAAAATCGATCCGCACAGCAGACCGAGGCTGGCGATACGCGGGATATGTCTGGCGGAGACATTCATTCGACCACCTCCACCTGAGTGCGGCCGGAACTCCATCCCAGCAGGCCCACCAAGAGAATAACGATCACGGCGGCGGCGGACAGGATGAGCCCCGTCGGCACGACCGAGGTCCAGGCATCCCGGCTGTGCACCAGTGCGTTGAAGAGCGACATGACGAGCACGATGAGGCTGCCGAGGAGATATGGCCATACGCGCCCGGCTTCACCGGAAAGCCGGTCGGTAAACAAATCGACCAGTGCTGCAAGAACCGCGAGCACGCCTACAAGCAGGCCGGCAAGCAGCAGCCAGGCGGAGAAATCGGCCCACATCATTTCAGCGCTTTGCCAATAGGCAGCGTCGGTCAGCAATGTGCCGACGAAACACGCATTTGCGACTGCCATCGGCGTTTTATGCAACGGACGCCTGGCGGCCACCAATACGGATCGGGCACGGGCCATGGACATTCTCCACCTTTGAAGCTGTACCTGTCCTCCAAACCAACTTGTGGTTAGGAGGTTCCCGGAACCGTTTGCGTTCAAGAACTCGTGATGGCGCTGGCGATGTCTCAGAACGGCTCGGCGTCCGATCCTCCTGCGGAGTTAGCGCAATGTCCGCAAGGTGATCGAGTATCGATGCAGGTCAACTGGCGGAATGCTGTGCTCCCATTCAGTGCGCGATCGTCCAGTCATGAGATACGCCGACCTTGGTTCGACGACGATGGTCCGGCGATCCCACTTGGCGCCATTCTTCCGCCGGAGCCGGAAGCTGCAAGGCGCCAGCAACGAAACACCCGCAACGTCTTCGAAATGAGGCTTGTCTCGATGCCAGCCGATGCCGGCGCCGGGCCGGTATTCATTGATCAACACTTGCGCGAAGGCCTCGGCGGGCTTGCCTGCCAACGCAGCGATCTGGTCGCGCAGGGCCAACAGGAAGTCAGGGATCGGCGGGGGCCCGACTCTC
>NZ_RZQY01000616.1:0-3721 GCF_003998575.1 Mesorhizobium sp. M7A.F.Ca.CA.001.10.2.1
CCGGTGGCGGTCTTGAAGGCGGCCATGGCGTCAGGCGCCATGTAGCCGTCCCAGTTGGAAATGACGAGGTCGGCAGCCGTCGCCGGCGCGGACAGCGCCAAGGCCAGGCCAAGTGCGATCGAAGATGTTTTCAGCGCACGGCGCCGCAGGCTGGTAGCGGTCATGACAGACTCCCATTTCGGTTGATCGTCGAATTGCATTCGCCGGACCAACGCCTGCGACCCTTGCCGCTGCCTCGATCCCGTTCCCTCGGTCTTTTTCTCGCCGATTGCCCTGACAGTACTATTGCAGAAAAAAGTACGTCAATCCATAATTTGCTAAGCGATCGTGGAATCTGGCCGATTGCGTCCGTGCGGGCGATCGGTCAGATCAATGCGGTCATGTCGTTTTCCACGAGACCAGTCATGCAAGCCGCAGCCCGACGACCTCGCACCAACCACCTCGATCTGGCGCAGCGCATCCTGGATGTGGCGCGGCAGCGCGGTTTTGAGCCCGGCGCACGCTTGCCGGAGCAGCAGATCGCTTCGTTGTGCAATGTCTCGCGCACGCCGGTGCGGGCGGCTCTCGGCCTGCTCGCTGAACGGGGTGTCGTGCGCTGGGAGGCAGATTCCGGTTATCACCTGGCCATCGACCTCACCGCGCAGGCTTCAGTCGCCACGGAACTGCCCGCCGCCGAGGAGGACGAGTTGGCCGAGGCGATCCTGCGCGACCGGTCGGCGCGTCGGCTGGACCAGACGGTGACCGTCGCGGGGCTGATACGGCGCTACAGTGCCGAGCGCAAGACGGTACTAAAAGCACTTAACAAACTGACCGAAGAGAATTTGTTGGACCGAGCGCCTGGCCAGTCCTGGCTGTTTCGGCGCACGCCCGACGATCCAGAGGCGCAAGGCGACAGCTATGAGTTCCGCTTGCTGCTGGAACCCGCGGCCATCCTGACGCCGGGCTTCCGGCTGGACGGCGCGCGGGCGGCGACGTTGCGCCAGGCTATGGAAGCGCTGGTGGCGCTGCCGGACGCCGCATTCGATACACGCGAGTTCCAGCGGCTGGACATCGATTTTCACGGCATGCTCGCTGAGGGCTGCGCCAACCGCTTCGTTGCTGATGCGCTGGCCGATCATCTCAGGCTGCGCCGGCTGCCGGGCATCTATGCCGGCGTCAACGTCTTCCGCCTGCGGCAATCGCTGCGCGAACACCTTGTTATACTCGACCATCTTGAAAGCCTGCAGTATGAGGTGGCGGCCGATCTGCTTCGTATCCACCTGCGGCTTTCCCGCAACCAGCGACCGCAGGCGGCCAGTCGCGGGGCGCCCGCCCTGTTCGGCATGATCAGCCGGCCGGAATGACGAGGAATAATTGACGCGTAAAGCCAGCCCGACCATCGCGCTGTTTCCCGAAGCCAGTTTCGGCGCGGCGTTGAATTGCGTCGGCATCGCGCAGGCATTGCGTGCCAAGGGAGCCCGGCCCGTCTTCATTTGCCATGCCGGCTTTTCCGGCGTCTTTGCCGACTATGGTTTCCAGGAATACCAGCTGCCGACCGACGAGCCGCTGAGCGACAGCGAACGCCAGAGCTATTGGCAGGCCTTCGTGCGCCGGCACCTGCCGCATTTCCGGCTGAGCCCGATCGACCAGCTGGAAACCTATGTCGCGCCGACCTGGCAGGCCATCGTCGACACTGCGGTCAATGCCGAGGCGCCGCTGCGCCAATTGCTGGCGCGGCTGAAGCCGGACGCGGTGGTGCTCGACAATGTCATCATGTTCCCGGCGATATCAGCCGCCGGCTGTCCCTGGGTGCGTGTCGTCTCCTGCGCCGAGACCGAGCTGCCGGACACCAATGTGCCGCCCTACCTGTCGGGGCTTGGTGCGGATGACCCGCAACGCGCGGCGTTCGAGGCAAGGTATCTGGCGGCTTGCGCGCCCGCACATGACCGCTTCAATCGCTTTCGCATGGATGCCGGCCTGGCGTCGCTGCCGAAGGGCCTGTTCCTCGAGGCGTCGCCCGACCTCAATTTGCTGCTGACGCCTTCGATCGTGCGTCGTGAGCGCGCCGAGCCGCTCGATCCCACGCGCTTCGTCTATCTCGAAGGCTGCGTGCGCTCGGAAGGGCCGTTCGAAGTGCCGGTGTTTCCGCGCAACAAGGGGCCGCTAGTCTATGTCAGCTTCGGCAGCCTCGGCGCCATGGATGTCGGCCTGATCGAGCGCATGCTGGTCGTCTTCGACAGGCTGCCGGCGCGCTTTATTGTCAATGCCGGCGGCCTGCGCGACGCCTACCGTGCGGTGCCGGACAATGTCTATCTCGACGCCTGGTTTCCGCAGCCCTCGGTGGTGGCGAAGTCAGACCTGTTCATCCATCACGGCGGCAACAACAGCTTTTGCGAAGCGCTGCGCTTCGGCGTGCCGTCACTGATCATGCCCTATTGCTGGGACGGACACGACAATGCGCGCCGCGCCGGAGAAACCGGCGTCGGTGACCATATCGGCCGCGACGCCTGGACCGAAGGAGTGTTGGAGAAAGCGATTCTCGGCCTGCTGGCCGACGATGCCATGCGCGCCCGCCTCAAGGACAATGCAGCCCAAATGGCGCTGAAACCTGGAACGGATGTGGCCGCCCAAGCCATACTCTCTTTGATACGGACATGAACGAAATGCCTGACAACAACACGAATATCTCGCTCTCCAGCGGCAACGACGCCAAGGCCTGGCTGGCCCGGCACGGGATCAACGAAGTCGAGTGCCTGGTGCCCGACACGAACGGCGTCCTGCGCGGCAAGGCCTTGCCGACGGCCAAATTCCTCCAGGCGCTGGAAGATCGCGCGCTCTATCTGCCGAGCAGCGCTTTCCTGGTCAGCATCGACGGCCGCTACTCCGGCTCGATCGACGAGGGTTTTGCCTATTCGGACCCGGACATGCGCATGGTGCCCGATGTCTCGACGCTGTGCCTGGCGCCGGGTGCCGCTCCCGGCAAGGCCTATGTCTTCGCCGATGCCTTCCATATGGACGACCGGCCCTGGATGGCCTCGCCGCGCCATGTGCTGCGCGCCGTGCTCGACCTCTACGCCAGGCGCGGCTGGCGGGCGGTGGTGGCGCCGGAGCTCGAATTTTATCTGACCGCGCCCAATCCCGATCCGGACCAGCCGCTGACCGCTCCGATCGGCGCCAATGGCCGTGCCGAGGGTGTGCAGCATCCCTATGACATGGCCGCGCTCGAGGAGTTCGAGCCGGTGATCCGCCGAGTCTATGACTATGCGGCGGCGGCCGGCCTGCCGCTCGACACGCTGATCCATGAATCGGGTACGGCGCAGCTTGAGATCAACTTCCTGCATGGCGATGCGCTGCCGCTGGCCGACAAGGTGCTGCTGTTCAAGCGGCTGACGCGCCAGGCCGCGCAGCAGAGCGGAATGCACGCCACCTTCATGGCCAAGCCGATCGCCGCACAGGCGGGAAGCTCGATGCATCTGCACATGTCGGTCATCGACGAGGCCGGCAGGACTTTGTTTGCCGGCAGCGACGATGCCGACAGCGCAATGTTCGGCCATTTCATCGGCGGCCTGCAGAAATATGTCCCGGAAATCATGCCGCTGTTTGCGCCCAACGTGAACTCGTTCCGCCGCATAAGGCCGAACCACAGCGCGCCGGCCAACATCGAATGGTCGCATGACAACCGCTCCTGCGGCCTGCGCGTGCCGGCCGGGGGCCGCGCGGCGCGGCGGGTGGAGAACCGGCT
>NZ_RZQY01000617.1:0-3716 GCF_003998575.1 Mesorhizobium sp. M7A.F.Ca.CA.001.10.2.1
GTGTTCGTCGCCGCCGTTGCCGACTGGCGAACCGAAAATTCAGCCGGTGAGAAGATCAAAAAGGTGGCCGGCGAAGGGCCGCCGGTGCTGCGCATGGTCGAAAATCCCGACATTCTCGCCGGCGTCGGCCATCACAGCCAGCGACCCGGCCTGATTATCGGCTTCGCCGCCGAGACGCAGGATCTCCTGCGCAACGCCGAGGCCAAACTCAAGAAAAAAGGCGCCGATCTCATCGTCGCCAACGACGTGTCGCAGGGAAGCGGCGTCGGTTCTTCTGGCGTGATGGGCGGCGATCGCAACCGGGTGCGGATCGTGTCAAAGGCTGGCGTCGAGGAATGGCCGGAGATGAGCAAGGACGATGTGGCGGCGCGGCTCGCCGCCTTGATCGCCGAAAGGCTTAAAACCATCATCGTTTGAACCGACGCAGAGACGTTCTGAGGCAGTGACGCACTGCCCTGCCGCGAGACGACATTCAGGCAGCGCTTTAAGTCCTGCGGCTCTACCTCAATTGGTCAAAAGCTGCGCGGTCCGGGCAAGCGCGCCGGCGAAGCCGTTGAGCGGAATGGAAAAGTTCACCGCTTGTCCGGTATCTGCCGCGAAAGCGTCGATCTTCAGTGTGGTGCCTGATTTCAGCAGCGGCGTGACAGTCGCATCGAACACCACCGGCACCAGACAGCCGACGACCTGGCAGGTGTTGAACGCCAGGCTGCCGTCCAGCTTCTGATCGTCGATGGTCAGGCTGACCCCCTTGGCCAGCGCCAGGCCGAACGGCAACGCAAGCGTGCCCATGGCATCCTCGCCGGTCTTGCTCGACAGCTCGATCGCCAGCAGCCGCTGATTGCTTTGCTTGTTGAATTGCTGATGCGACAGGCTGCAGGTCTTGGCCGTGCCCGATATCTGGCAATTGACCGTCCAGTCGCCGTGGGTTTCAGACAGTGCCGACGCGCCGCCGGGCAACTGCGGCACATCCGCGGCAGCGGGTGCCGCGACCGCCTTGTCGCTCTTGGTTTGCGCCGCCACGGCCGCCACGCCGACGGTGCAGGCAACACCCAGCATCGCCACGAAATACGCGTACTTCCTCATCAAGATCCCTCCCGCCCGGCTCCGCCTCGGGCCAGCTAGAAACTGACCTTGAGAGACGCGCTGATCGCGTTCTGTTTAACCGTTTCGCCGAAGGCGCCATTATATCTGACGGACATGCCGACGCCATTGACGCCGTTCAGCTCAAGGCCGGCGCCGACCCGATAGAGCGGCGAATCGACGGCCTCCGTCAAGTGCAATGCGGGGTTGCCAGGCAGATTCTCCGCCGCCGCGAAGCGACCTTCGATTTCCCACTCCTTGTCGGAAAACTCCACGCCAGCCTTGCCGTAGACGCGAAGGCTGGCAATGTCGCTGAGTGCAATGTCGGTACCGATCTCGAAAGCCGGCGTCGCCGAATAATACATGTTGGCGCTGCCGTCGAAGTTGAAGGCGGCAACCGAGCCCACTTCCTTGCCGGAAACACGCAGCCAGCGCGCGTCGAACTGCAGGGTCGGCTGCAGGTAGAAAGCACCCATCTCCTGCGTTATGCCGAGCCGCGCCGAACCGCCGAACTGGGCGGTTTTCTGCGTGTAGGTGACACTGTTGCCGATGCCAGGCAGCAATGCCTCCGGCAGATAATCGCCGATCAGCGTTTCGCCCGGAATGAAGGCCACCTGATCGAGATGCGTATCGCGCTCGCCCTTGAAGGAGCCGGTGCCGCCGCCGACTGCGAAGTCGATGAAGTAGTTCTTGTCGGCATATTTCGCCAGCGCATACGCCTGCCAGGATTCGCCTGTCGTGGCCGACAGCAATTCGCCGTTGAAATCGATCTTCGAGTCGAATTCGGTCCGGCCTATCGTTGCGCCGAGCGACCAGTGCTGGCTGACCTCGCCAATGCCGCCAAGCGACATCGTCTTCATGACGTCGTCTCGGCTGGTGGTGCCGGCCTCAGCGTCGCGGCTGTACTCGGCTTGCGGACTGATCGACGCCCAGACACAGCGTCCGTCGGGATCCTTGTAGGCGCGAACGCCGGTGCATTCGCGCGCCGCCTCCAGCATGATGTCCGTGGAGCGGTTGATCATCTCGAATGTGTGCACGGCATAGTGCGGCGTCAGCCGCGTCAGGGCCGAGCCGAGCTCCATTTCATCGGGCAGGAAGCGCAGCATGTTGATCAACAGCGCCATCGGATTGTCTGGGCTCGAAGAAGCCTCGACATCATCGAGATACTGCGCCATCTGGAAGACGCCGGGATCGGTCGTGCCGGAGTTAGGATCCTGTGCCAACTCCAGGAAAGTCGGATTGTCGGCATAGAGAACCAGATCCGTTCCGCCGACCACCTTGGTCAGGAAATTGAAGCCGACCGCCGGATGCAGCGTCGTGGGCGTGATGCCGGAATCGGTCATCGCCGATCCGGTGGCCAGCACATATTCGGCGAACAATTTGTCGATCGACAGGAAATTCAACGGCGCTTCACCATCGAAGTCTCCGGCCACCGTTAGTGCCAGGGCATCCGTGATCTGGTTGTTGAGATCGACGTCGGTGACGAAGTCGCCCGAGAATATCTGCGTGAAGCCGCCCGTGACATCCACTTTGGCCACGACGCCGATGCCCTGATTGGTAAACAGCCCGTCATTGGTGAACTTGCCGCCGCCGAGATCGATGGTCTTGAGGCCGACCATCGAGGCGTCGGCGATATTGTGGAAGCTGTTCGTGCCGCCGCCGAGGTCCATGTTGCCGATCACCCGTCCGAGCGTGTCGGCGCTCTTCGAATTCTCCACATGGTCATCGCCCGATGTGCCGGTGATAGCCAGTGGGCTGAAATCGTCCAGAAGCGATTCCAGGATCGCATTCGTCGGCACGACGGGACCGGGCGCCAACAGGAAGGCTTGGAATGCCTGAAATTGCGACGCCTGGATGGTGAAACTCGGCGTTGCCCCCATCGCATAGAGCAGGCTGTGGTTGTTCAGCGTGTTGTCTGCGCCCCCGACAAGCATCGCCGCCACGCCGGTTCCGGCACCGCCGATCGTGTACTGGCCATTCAGGTTGATGGTGATGTTGCCCTTGGCGCCCTTGGCCGTGCTCTCGCCATAGACAGCCACGGAATCCGCACCTTGCGCGAACAGGCTGTCACCCGCCGTCAGATCGACCGCATGGGCATTGCCGTCGCCTGTCGCGCTCTGGCCGAACATCGCATACGAACTTGCGCCCTTGACCCAGACTTGGCTGTCCGTGCTAGCGGCCGACGCCGCAGCGTCGCCGATACCACCTTGCGAGCCGGCCGCCGACTGGCCCATGGCCAGCGAATCCATGCCGCCGGCGCCACCGCCACCGCCCACCGCCTGGGCAACGACGCCGTGTCCACGGTCGCCATCGGTCTCAATGGCGCCGGACTGGATGATGGTTACCTTGCCGCCGGTGCCCTTGGTGCCACCAGGCGTGTTGAAGCCGATGGCGTTTGGCCCGCCGCCGTCGTCGTCGGCGCCAAAGCGGCCGAAACCGGCACCACCGATGCCGCCGCCGCCACCGACCGACTGCGCGATGCTGGCGATGGAATCCTTGCCCGTCGTCGTGATCGTGCCGGTGCGGATGACGGTAACATCGCCGCCATCGCCGCCATTGCCGCCGAGACCGCCAATGGCCAACGCATTCGAGCTCTTGCCCTTGGCGTCGCCGCCATAGCCGCCACCGCCGCCGAC
>NZ_RZQY01000618.1:0-3715 GCF_003998575.1 Mesorhizobium sp. M7A.F.Ca.CA.001.10.2.1
GCTTTACCCCGCTTGCGACAGCGCGCTTTATGAGCGCGCCGGATTTCCCAATCATCCGAACTGCCGGGACAATCTGATGCAGGCGCTGGCCACAGAGGGCATATCGCTGCCTTTCGCCCCCGATCCGGTCGATCTCTTTCAGAACTCCTTGCCGGAACCCGACGGTCGGCTGGTGGTTTCCGCGTCGATCAACCCGCCGGGCGGCTATGTGACGTTGCGCGCCGAACAGGACCTCCTGCTGGTGGTCACCGCTTGCTCGGTCGACCATCACCCGACCAATGGCGGCATCTGCACCGAGATCCACGTCGAGATCACCCCCGGATCGTGAGGAAAGGGCACCATCTGGCCGAGCGGTCGCGGCAAAATCATTGACTACACATAAAGACTTCTTTATATCATTATTCGAATTCGAAACATGAAAGCCAATCCGATGACGACCACGAACCCGATCGATGAGCTGCTGGCTGAAAAGGGCGTGCTGCTGGCCGATGGCGCCACCGGCACAAACCTGTTCGCCATGGGGCTGGAGGCGGGCGAGGCGCCAGAGCTGCTCAACGAGACGGCGCCCGACACCATCACCAGCCTGCATCAGAATTTCGTCGATGCCGGCGCCGACATCATCCTCACCAACTCGTTCGGCGGCACCCGTCACCGCTTGAAGCTGCACCATGCGCAGGATCGCGTGCACGCGTTGAACAAACGCGCCGCTGAGCTTGCGCGTGCGGTCGCCGGCAAGGCCGGCCGCAAGGTGATCGTCGCCGGTTCGGTCGGCCCGACCGGCGAATTGCTGGTGCCGCTGGGCGCCATGACCTATGACGAGGCAGTCGACGCCTTCGCCGAGCAGATCGAGGGCCTCAAGGAAGGCGGCGCCGAAGTCGCCTGGATCGAGACGATGTCGGCTCCAGACGAGATCCGGGCCGCCGCCGAGGCTGCTATCCGCGTCGGCCTGCCCTACACCTATACCGGTTCCTTCGACACTGCCGGCCGCACCATGATGGGCCTGCTGCCCAGGGATATCCACGGCGTCACCGACGGGCTGTCGCAGGCGCCGCTCGGCGTTGGCGCCAATTGCGGCGTTGGCGCGTCCGACATCCTGGCCTCGCTGCTCGACATGACCGAGGCGAAGCCGGAGGCGACGGTGATCGTCAAAGGTAATTGCGGCATTCCCGAATTCCGCGGCACCGAAATCCATTATTCCGGCACGCCCGAACTGATGGCCGATTATGTGCGCCTCGCCGTCGATGGCGGCGCCAAGATTATCGGCGGCTGCTGCGGCACCTCGTTCCAGCACCTTGCCGCCATGCGCAAGGCGCTCGACGCGCACACCAAGTCGGATCGTCCGACGGTTGCGGCGATCGTCGAGCGCATTGGTCCGATGCGCAACCAGGTCGCGACGGAAAACACCGCCGAGACCAGCGAAGCCCGCCGCGAGCGCCGCCGCAGCCGGGCCTGACCTCATCGATTTCGGTTATTCGCTGTTGTCGGCGTAGCTCGACTGCGCCGACTTGAAGTCGACCACATTGTCGCCGCGCATCGTCATCAGCGCGCCCGAAGCGCTGGGGTCGGTGATCTGTTCCAGCATGATGCGGAAGCGGTCGTTGGTCAGCGCCGACAGGGCGGTGTGGCGCGCCTGTGCGACATTGTCACGCCTGGATTCCGATGATGGGGCCGATGAAACCGCCGAGGCGTCTGGCGCCGGGGGTATCGAGTTGGCGATAGTCCTGATCTGCAATTTCGGCTCCCTCAAGCCCAGTACACCTGTCCTGCGTAACAAGGAGGGGGTTGCCATCCGGTACCGGAATTGCCGCGCAATTTAACGACCCATAAAATCCGCGAAAAAAGGCCGGCAAGGTTTCCCTCGCCGGCCTGCCTCACCCGCCCGCGGTCGGTTCCCCCGTATCAGAACGATCCCATCTGAAAGAAACCGGCCGTCATCACCACTTACCGGTTACCGCCCAGCGCAGAGGCAAGGCGCACAAGCGAGAGGAACTCGGCCCTGTACCCAAACGGGTCGGCCCCTCGAGCGGCAGTGGCGATCTCCATGATCTTGTCGTAACCGAACTTCGCGGTCGCATCCTCGTCGCGCAGCTTCTGGCCGAAGGCGGCGACCGCGACGGAGAAGCGCTGGTCGGTGCTGGCCTGGTCGAAGGACGAGATCTCGTTGGCCGAGGTCACCGGCGTGGTGATCAGCTTCGAGACGTCTTCATTCGGCAGCTTGTAGCGGATCTTGACGAAGGCATATTCGTCCGCATTGGCGACGCCGCCATTGTCCACCGACGCCTGGCCATAACGCAGTTGGTCGATCTGCTCGCCACCACTGCCCTTGGGCGTGATCTCGTAGATCGCGGTGACCGAGTGGCCCGAACCGATATCGCCGGCATCGACGCGGTCATTGTTGAAATCCTCGCGGTTCAAGGCGCGGGTCTCGTAGCCGATCAGGCGATATTCCGAGACCTTGTTCGGGTTGAACTCGACCTGGATCTTCACGTCCTTTGCGATGGTGAACAGCGTCGACGAGGCATCCTCGACCAGCACCTTTTCAGCCTCGGCCAGCGTATCAATATAGGCGGCGGTGCCGTTGCCGTTCTGGGCAATGGTTTGCATCATCTGGTCGTTCAGATTGCCGCGGCCGAAGCCGAACACCGACAGGAAAACGCCGGTCTTGCGCTCGCTTTCGATCAGCCGCTTGAGGTCGTCGTCATCGGTCTGGCCGACATTGAAGTCGCCGTCGGTAGCAAGCATCACGCGGTTGACGCCGTCCTTGACGAAGGATTTTTGCGCCAGCCTGTAGGCTTCCTTGATGCCCGCCTCGCCGGCCGTGCTGCCACCGGGCGTCAGATTGTCGATGGCGCTGAGGATCTTGTCCTTTTCGGACGCCTTGGTCGGCTCCAGCACTGTGCCGGCGTCACCGGCATAGGTCACGATCGAGATAGTGTCGTCGGCCTTCAGCTGGCTGACCAGCAGGCGAAATGCCGATTTGAGCAGCGGCAGCTTGTCCGGCTCGTCCATCGAGCCCGAGACATCGATCAGGAAGACCAGATTGGCCTTCGGCTGCTCGGTCGGCTTGACGTCAAAACCCTTGATGGCGACATGCATCAGCCTGGTCTGCGTGTTCCACGGCGTCGGCATGACGCTGACGGTCGAGTTGAATGGTGTCGAGGCCGACTCCGGACCCTTCCAGTCATAGGGGAAGTAGTTGATCATCTCCTCGACGCGAACAGTATCGGCCTGCGGCAGGGTGCCCTGCTTCAGCGAGCCGCGCACGAAGGAATAGGAGGCTGTGTCGACGTCGATCGAGAAGGTCGAGACCGGATCCTCGAGTGCCGCATGCACCGGGTTGGTCTTGAAATCCTCGATGCGGTCGCGGTTTTCCGGTTGCGGCTGCATCTGGTCGGCCGGCAAGATCGACGGCTGCTGCGGCGCCATCAGCTTGGATTCGGCCGGCATGCGGGCTCGCGAGGTGCTGGGTACACTTGCAGCGCCATCCAGCGCGAATTCACCTGTCGGTGCCGGTGGCGCAGGCTCGGCCAGCACACCGCGCTCCAGCGCATTTTGTTGTGCCGCGCCGCCAGCAACGGTCGATTCGGATTTCTGCGGCGAGGCCGGCGCCACAAGCGCATCGGTCGCGCCGCGGCTTTCCACATCCGCGTCTGCCTTCTTGTCCTTCTCCAACTCGCCGCGAGCCGGCTTCGGCTCGGCGGCCGTCGGCTTCACC
>NZ_RZQY01000619.1:0-3707 GCF_003998575.1 Mesorhizobium sp. M7A.F.Ca.CA.001.10.2.1
GTGTTCGACTTCAGCCTGCAGGAAATTACCAATCATCTCGCGGGCTCCGTCGTCAGTTCCGGCACCGACCGGCTGGAGAATGCCGGCGCTCGCGGCACTCCGCAGATCGCCGCACCCGGGGCGGTCGACATGGTCGATCTGCCGACCTGGCAGGATTTGCCGGCTAAATTCTCGACGCGGCCCTTTCATGCCCACAACAGGCTGATCGCGTCGATCACCGTCGATGCCGACGATCGTCGGCAGGTCGCCAGGACCATCGCCGCCAAGCTCGGCGCCGCGAAAGGCCGCTCCGCCTTCATCCTGCCTACCGGCGGCATCCAGGAATGGGACGTGCAGGGCGAGCCGCTCTATGAACCCGAGGCTCTCGCGGCCTTCGCAGATGAAATGCGCAGGGCTATTCCCGCCGGGGTCGAGTTCCACGAGATCGACGCTCACATCAACAGCGACGACTTCGTCGGCAAGGCGCTCGAGATATTCGACCGCTGGGTCGAGGAAGGCATCGTCCCGCGCGGCAAGCCGGCCAAGGGAGTGGCAGCGTGAGCGCTGTTCCCGCCCAGGCGCTTGTCCTTGATTTCGGCGGCGTCGTCACCCGGACGCTGTTCGAGACGCATGCCTTGACCGAACAGGCGCTCGGCCTTGCGCCGGGAACGCTGCAATGGCGCGGGCCGTTCGATCCGGACAGCGATCCGCTGTGGCGCGCGATGCAGGCCGACGAGATCAGCGAGCGCGACTACTGGCGCTCCCGCACCAGTGAGGTCGGTCGGCTGGTCGGCGAGGACTGGCAGGCGATGGAGACCTTCGTCCAACGAGCGCGCGGCGCCGAGCCGGAAAAGGTGGTGCGGCCCGAGGCCGACAGCGCCATTCGCACGGTGCATGCGGCGGGTTTTCGGCTGGCGATCCTGTCAAACGAACTCGACCTGTTCTACGGCGCCGATTTCCGCCGGCGGCTGCCGTTGCTCGGCCTGTTCGACCTCATCGTCGACGCCACCTATACCGGCATCCTCAAGCCCGATCCACGCGCCTATGCCTTGGTCACCGAGGCGCTCGGCCTGCCTGCCGGCGCTTGCGTCTTCGTCGACGACCAGCAGCGCAATGTCGATGGCGGCTCTGCTGCCGGCATGCGCACGGTCCATTTCGACGTCGCTCGCCCGGCTCATTCCTATGCCGAGGCCCTCGGTCATTTCGGCCTCGTCCCAGTTGCCTGAGATTTTTTTGCGGAGTCCTCTATGCGCGACATCAATTTTCTCACCGAAACCAACGCCAAGCCGATCTGGCACCCGATGGCGCATCCGGCCGAGATGCGGGCCAACCCGCCAAAGGTGATCATGAAAGGCGAGGGTGTGATGGTCACCGACATCGCCGGCAACACCGTGCTCGACGCCGTCGGCGGCCTGTGGAACGTCAATCTCGGCTACAGCTGCGACCCGATCAAGCAGGCGATCGCCGACCAGCTTTCGGCGCTGCCCTATTATTCCGGCTTTCGCGGCACCTCGACCGGGCCGTCGATAGAACTCGCCTACGAACTCTGCGAATGGTTCGAGCCAGAAGGCATGGTGCGGACCTTCTTCACCTCGGGCGGCTCGGATTCAGTAGAAACGGCACTTCGGCTGGCCAGGCAATACTGGAAGATCCGCGGCCAGGCCGACCGGACAAAATTCCTCGCCCTGAAGAAGGGCTATCACGGCACGCATTTCGGCGGCGCGTCGGTTAACGGCAACGCCAATTTCCGTCGCAACTACGAGCCTCTGCTGCCCGGCGTCTTCCACATTCCCGCGCCCTGGACCTTCCGCAACCCGTTCGATGAGACCAACCCAGCGCGGCTGGCGAAACTGTGCGCCAAGGCGCTGGAGGACGAAATCGCCTTCCAGGGCGGCGACACCATCGCCGCTTTCATCATGGAGCCGGTTCTCGGCGCCGGCGGCGTCATCGTTCCGCATGAGAGCTTCATGCCACTGGTGCGTGAGATCTGCGACCGCCACGAGATCCTGCTGATCGCCGACGAGGTGGTGACGGGCTTCGGCCGCACCGGCGCATGGTCGGGCTCGCGTCTGTCCGGCGTGAAGCCGGATTTCATGACCATCGCCAAGGCGATCACGTCAGGCTATTTCCCGCTCGGCGCGACCTTGATCGGCGGAAAAGTCGCCGATGTCTTCGAGGCCGACAAGACCAGTTTTGGTGCGATCGGCCACGGCTATACCTATTCCGGCCACCCGGTCGGCTGCGCGGCGGGTCTGGCGGCGCTTGCCGAGACCAAACGGCTTCGCCTGAACGAGAACGCGGCGGCACGGGGCGTCGAACTCGCGGCCACGCTGGAGGGGCTGAAGGCCAGGCATGCGATCGTCGGCGATGTCAGGTACAAGGGCCTGATGGCGGCGCTGGAGCTGGTCTCGGACCGCACGACGAAAAAGCCGGCCGACAAGAAGACCATGGCCGTGGTTTCGGAGGCCGCCTATGAGGCCGGCGTCATGCTGCGTGTGTCGGGCAACACCATCATCCTGTCGCCGCCGCTCATCATCACCGCCGCCGATGTGACGAAGATTGGCGAAGCGCTGGATGCAGGCCTATCGAAGGCCTGACGGGTTAGCTGGACACAACGGAGTTTCAAGACGCAATGAGCCAATCGCAAGAAGCACTGGTTAGCCGGCGTTCCCGCCTGCTCGGCGCGAAATCGCAATTGTTCTACGACGAGCCCGTGCATCTGGTGCGCGGCGAAGGCGTCTGGCTCTACGATGCCGATGGTCGGAAATATCTCGACGCCTACAACAATGTCGCACATGTCGGCCACTGCCACCCGCATGTGGTCGAAGCCCTGTGCCGGCAGGCCAGCCTGCTCAACACCCACACGCGCTATCTGCACACCGCCATCCTTGATTATGTCGAGCGGCTGACCGCGACCTTCGATGCCAGCCTGTCGTCCGCCATCCTGACCTGCACCGGCAGTGAGGCCAACGACATCGCGCTGCGCATGGCGCAGGCCGCAACCGGCCGCATGGGCATCATCGCCACCGACGCCACCTACCATGGCAACACCACGGCGGTTTCGCAGCTCAGCACCCGCATGCCGCCGGTCGGCGGCCGCGCGCGCCAAGTGCGGCTGGTGCCGACGCCCGACAGCTATCGCCATCCCGATGCGACGGCCGACGGCAAGGCCTTTGGCGATGCGGTGCGGGGAGCCATCGCCGCGCTGGCAAAGGACGGCATCGGCCTGTCCGGCATCATTTTGTGCCCGCTGCTCGAAAATGAAGGCTTCCCGACGCTTCCCAGCGGATTTTTCGAAGACGCCGTGGCGGCGGTGCGTGAAGCGGGCGGGTTGGTCATCGCCGATGAGGTGCAACCTGGTTTCGGCCGTACCGGCAGCCATTTCTGGGGCCACCAGCGCGCTGGCTTCGTGCCCGACATCGTCACCATGGGCAAGCCGATGGGCAACGGCCATCCGGTCGCCGCGGTGGTCACCACCAAGGACACATTGGCGACCTTCCGCAACGCTTTCCGTTACTTCAACACCTTTGGCGGCAATCCGGTTTCCTGCGCGGTGGCCAATGCCGTCCTCGACGTCATCGAGCAGGAAGATCTCGTCGCCAACGCACGTGACGTCGGCGCCTATGCGCTCGGTCTGCTGCGCCCGCTGGCCGAGCGCCATGAATGCATCGGCGAGGTCAGGGGCGCCGGCCTGTTCTTCGGCGCCGAACTGGTTCACGACCGCGAGA
>NZ_RZQY01000061.1:0-16129 GCF_003998575.1 Mesorhizobium sp. M7A.F.Ca.CA.001.10.2.1
CGATGAGGGCCGCGATGCGCGAGCAATCGGCATCGGCCATGCCTTGCGTCATGGCGAACTGCCAGAACTGGCGAACGTTGGCGCCGAGCCACATCGGCACGCCCATGCGCTCCGCTTCCTGCATGCAGAGCGTCACGTCCTTGTGCATCAGCTCGGTGCGAAAATTCTGGTCGTAGCGGCGTGTCACCACATGCTTTGGATAGGCGATCTCCGACACCCAGGACCGGCCGGAGCCGGCATTGATGATCCGGAACAGATCCTCGGGCTCGATGCCGCCCTTTTCGGCGAACGCCAGCGCCTCGCCGACGATCACCATGTTGGTTGCGGTGAGAAGATTATTGGCGAGCTTGAGGATCTGTGCCTTGCCCACTTCGGGGCCGAGATGAACAAAGGTCTTGGCAAATGTCGCCAGGAAAGGCCGTGCCCGTTCCAAGGTGTGCTCCGACCCCGAAGCCATGACCGCCAGCGTCTCGTTGCGGACGCCTATCGGTCCTCCGCTGACAGGCGCATCCAGCACCGATACGCCGCGCCCCGCCATCGCATCGCCGACCTTGCGCGCCATTGTCGGGCCGGTGGTCGAGAGGTCGATATAGTGCTTGATGCGTTTGCCATGGATAAGGCCTGCCTCGCCCAGCGCGACGGCCTCGACGATCGGCGCGTTTGGCAGGCTGACGAAGACCGTCTCGACCGCATTGGCGACCGCGGCGGCGCTGTCTTGCCGCTTTGCTCCCTGCGCGACAAGCACGTCGACGGCCGCAGCGTTGGTATCGAAGATGTGGACGTCGAGCTGGGCTGCTAGAGCCTTGCTGACCATGGGCATGCCCATTGCACCGAGACCGACGAATCCGTAAGAATTACTGGGCACGCGCGCTCTCCCCGATCGCTGTAAGATGTGACGGCGCGCCTTCGTAGAGGCGATAGATGCCGGTGCCGTCGATGTCGCCGTGGCCGGCGGTGATAAGCAGACGAAAGAGCTGGGCGGCTTGGCCGGACATTGGGGTTGCCGTGCCCGAACTACGGGCGAGCTCCTGCACCATGTCGAGGTCTTTCAGCAGCTGACGCGCATAGGCCCGCGGCGCGAAATCATGTGCGGCGATACGTGGATAGAGCTGTTGCATCAGAACGCCGTCGGCATGGCCGTATTTCACGCATTCGGGCAGCAGCGCAGCATCCATTCCTGCCGCTTCAGCGAGGCGCACGGCTTCGGCCAGAACAGCATAATTCGTGCCGACCACGAGCTGCGCGATCATCTTGGCAACCGAACCCATGCCTGTCTGTCCGACATGGGTGAACTGCCGGCCGACGTCCTGGATTAAGGAACGGATGCGTGCGATCGCCCAATCCGAGCCGCCGGCCATGATCGTCAGATTGCCTTCGCCTGCCGCCGAGGGACCACCCGAAACCGGAGCGTCGATCCATTCGCATCCCGTGGCCGCTTGGACGCGCCAACCGATGGACCGGCAGAAATCCGGCGACACGGTTGAGAAATCCACCACGATCTGCGGTGACAGCAGAGCATCCGACAGGCCCGCTTGGCCAAACACCACGGTTTCGACTGCCGCCTGCGACGGCAGGTTGAGGAGCACGAGATCCGCGTCCTCGACACAGTCTTTTGGCGACGCAGCGCCAACTGCACCCGAAGCCATAGCCGCAGCTTGCCGGCCGGCATCGGCGTCGAAGACTCGTAGCTTGTAGCCAAGCCCTGCAAGGCGCGCGGCCATGGGTCCGCCCATCAGGCCGACGCCGATATAGGCAAGGCGCGGCTTACCGGATGTCATAGAATTGGACCGCATTGTCGTGGAACAGGCGCTTTTGCGCTTCAGGTCCGAGATCCGCCGTGATCTCCTTGTAGCCACCAAAGATCTTATCGAGCGTGCCGCACACACTGTCGACCGGGAAATTGCTCCCGAACAGGCAGCGCTCGACGCCGTAAATCTCGATGATCGACCTCACGATGTCGCGGTTGTTGGCGACCGTCCAAGGCTGGCCAGGCAGGCCGATGCCGGAGATCTTCACTGCCACGTTGGGCCGCTTGGCGAATTCGGTCATTGCCGCCTTCCAGCCGGCAATCCCCTCGGCACTGCGATCGGCCGGCAGCCCTGAATGCAGCAGGATGATCTGCGTCTGCGGGAAGCGGTCGGCGAGCGTGCACGCCTCGTGCAGATGCCACCATGGTGTCTGCAGATCGAACCGCAAACCATAGCTGGACAGCATGGCGAAACCTTCGACCCAATGCGGGTCGACCATGCTGCCTGGAGCGGCTGAGCCGGGCTTGGGATTGGATTTCGGCCTGTGACGCAGGCCGCGTACGAAGTCGAAACCGGCCAGCCGCTCCAGCACCCGGGCGCGGTCGTCCCGGTCGAGCCATGCCTGGCCGACAGCGACGTTAGGCCACCCCGTCTCACGACGAAGGGAGGCGATATAATCCATCTCGCCGATTGGATCATTCGGATCCCACTCGGCTTCGATATAGACCGTCTTGACAACGTGGTGGCCGACAGCGTCCCGCTTGTAATCGGCCGGCAGATACGGCCGGCATATCGAGGAGTAGTCGCCATAGCGGAATGGGATCAGCGGCCGATCGTTGAGCCACGGATAATAGTTCTGCTCGGGATTCCAGAAGTGGACGTGAGCATCCACCATCGGCATATCAGTCACGTCTGTCTCCTCTCCGTCTCGGGACGACCCGTCTCAGATTGGATGCCAGCTCCTCATCCGGCATCCGCAGTCGTCGCCGCGATTTATCGCGATTTATTCAGCGGCGGCCGCATAGGGGACGTTGCGCCCGCCATAGCGACGGACACGAACGTTTGCCTGCTCGGCATGGCCGGCGAACCCTTCAAGTATGCAAAGGCGCGAACAGTATTCGCCGATCATTGCCGAGGCCTCATCGGTCAGGACGCGTTGATAGGTAACGGTCTTCAGGAACTTGCCGACCCAAAGGCCGCCGGTGTAACGGGCGGCTCCCGCCGTCGGCAGCGTGTGGTTGGTTCCAATCACCTTGTCGCCATAGGCGACATTGGTTCGCGGCCCGAGAAACAGCGCCCCGTAGTTCGTCATCCGCTCGAGGAAGATATCGGGATCGCGTGTCATGACCTGCACATGTTCCGATGCGATGCGGTTTGCTTCACCGACCATTTCGTCCTCTGTCGAACACAGGATCACCTGGCCATAATCCTCCCATGCGCGACGGGCGACGACGGCAGTCGGCAGGATATTCAGCAGCCTTTCGACCTCTGCGATCGTGGCTTTGGCGAGGGCCTCTGAATTGGTCAGCAAGACTGCCGGTGAGTTGGGACCATGCTCGGCTTGGCCGAGGAGATCGGTCGCGCATAGCTCGGCGTCGACGCTGTCATCGGCAATGACCAGGGTTTCCGTCGGACCGGCGAAGAGATCGATGCCGACCTGCCCATAGAGCTGGCGCTTGGCTTCCGCCACAAAGGCGTTGCCTGGACCGACCAGCATGGCAACGGACTGGATGCTTTGTGTGCCCAGTGCCATGGCGGCTACGGCCTGCACACCGCCGAGACAATAGATTTCATCCGCGCCTGCCAGGTGCTGGGCCGCAACGATCGCCGCGGCAGGGCGCCCCTCGTAAGGCGGCGCAGCCGTGAAGATGCGCGGCACGCCGGCAACCTTGGCCGTAATGACCGACATATGGGCCGAAGCCAGCAATGGATATTTTCCGCCTGGCACATAGCAGCCGACGGACTGAACGGGGATGTTCTTGTGCCCAAGAACAACGCCCGGCAGGGTTTCGATCTCGATATCGCGCAACGCTTCGCGCTGATGCTGCGCGAAGTTGCGAACCTGTTCCTGCGCGAAGCGGATGTCGCTCAGGTTCTGTTCGGACAGTTCCGCAAGGCAGGCGCGTATTTCCGCATCGGTCAGGCGAAAATCCTTGCGGTCCCATTTGTCGAAGCGGATCGAAAGCTCGCGCACCGCAACATCGCCACGCGCACGGACATCTGCGATGATGCCCTCTACAGTGGCTCTGACGGTGGCCTGATCGGCTGCCACGGCGCTCGGGTCGCGCCCCTCTTTGAGTTTGCGGATCACTTGGTCGCCCCTTCCGTCGTCCTGCCTTCTAAGTAGCTGTCGAGATCGAGCGCCAGTTTGATGATGCTCGAATAGTCCTCGCCGGCATGTCCATTCTGGCAATGGATGGCGAAGAGCTCTGTTGCCAGATTTCCCATCGCTGCCAGGACTTTCGAGCTGTTCGCCAGTTCCTTGGCGAGCCGCATGTCCTTCAACTGGAAATCCGAGCGGAAACCGCCGGCAAAACCGTTGGCAGAGGGCACATTCTCCATCAGGCCCGGGAATGGGTGATAGCGCTCGAGCGCGTAGTTGTTGCCCGAGGAGTTGCGCATCACATCGCTGAGGATTGCTGGGTCGAGACCATTGGCGACACCGAGTGCCAGCGCCTCGACAGTTCCCGCCATGCATATTCCGGACAGAATGTTGTTGCAGAGCTTCGCCGTGTGGCCCGCTCCCGAAGCCCCGACATGATAGATGCGCTGTCCCATTGCTTCCAGCAGAGGGCGGGCATGCTCGACATCCGTGGCCTCGCCGCCGACCATGAAAGTCAAAGTGCCGGAATGGGCGCGCGGCGTCCCGCCTGAAACCGGTGCATCGATCATGCGCCGGCCGGCGGCGCGGGCGGCAGCGGCGATTTCCACGGTGACGGTCGATGAAATCGTGCTGCTATCCATCAAGAGCGCACCCTTGCGGGATGCCGCGATGACACCCGACGCTCCAAGATAGACGTCGCGGACATTGTCTCCGGTCGGAAGCATGGTGATAACCACATCGGCCGATGAAGCCGCCTCGGCGGCGGAGGTGGCACGTTTCACGCCCTGCTTCTCAGCCGCGTCCTGTGCGGCCGAAGACGGGTCGAAGCCAATGACTGGAAAGCCAGCTTGGACCAGATTGCGGGTCATTGGTTGACCCATATTGCCAAGTCCAAGGAAAGCGACGGTTTTCACTTGAGCATTCTCCCGGTCAGGCAGCCGACGTGTTGACGATGACGGTCTTCGACCAGGTGAAATGCTGGACCATGCTTGCCAGCGAGAGCTCACGTCCCATGCCGCTCATTTTCGTCCCCCCATATTCGATGTTGGCTTCCGCGACGGCAAACTGGTTGACCTGCACGAAGCCGGCGTCGATGCGCGACACGAAGTCGAACGCCGCCGGGAGGTTTTCCGTGAAAATCGTTGCCGCGAGGCCGTAAGGCGTGTCGTTGGCTTCCTGCAGCACGGTCTCGAAATCGGTAAAGCGTGAGACAGTCGCGACCGGCCCGAAGATCTCGTCACGGCAAACGGGTGAGCTTGCGGGAACGCCCTCGATCAGCGTCGTCGAGTAGTAATAACCCTTGTCCAGACCTTCGGGACGCTGGCCGCCGCAAAGGATACGGGCGCCCGGCGTCTGCCGCGCCATTTCGATATAGCGTTCGACACGATCGAACTGCTTGCGCGATACGATACAGCCCACCTGTGTCGCTTCATCCAGCGGGTTTCCAACCCGAAAAGACGGAATGCCGGCCAGGACGCGCTCGATCACCGCATCATAGATGGCGTCGTGGATATAGATCCGCGTACCGGCGGAACACGACTGGCCCTGACGCTGAAGCCGAAGCCCCTGCAGAATGCCACGCGCCGCGCGATCGACATTGGCATCAGCCAGGACGATGTTCGGATTCTTGCCACCGAGTTCGGCTGTGACTGGTATGATCTTGTCGGCGGCGTAGTGCATGATCAAGGCGCCGACGGCGCTCGATCCGGTGAAGCTGATCTTGCGTACAGCCGGATGTTGGCAAAGCAGGCGACCTGCTTCCTCGCCGAGCCCGGTGATTGCGTTCGCGACGCCGGGTGGCAGAACCGCCTGCAGCAGTTCGAACACCCGAAGCACTGCCAAGGGTGCTTGCTCGGCCGGCTTTAGCACGACGGTGTTGCCCGCGGCGAGTGCCGGGGCGATCTTGCTGGCAAGCTGCATCAGCGGTGCATTCCACGGAATGATCGCGCCAACGACTCCAAGCGCCTCGCGTCGCGTATAGAGCAGCCGGCCAGGATCGGGCGGATAGGTCTGGCCGTTGATCTCGCCGGCCAGGCCACCGAAATAACGCAGGATGTCGACCATGGTGCCGGCTTCATTGCGCGATTGGGTTGGAAGTGCGTTGCCAGTCTCCAGCGACGAGAGCCGGGCAATGTCTTCACGGAAGCCGTCGAGATGATCGGCTGCCCGCATGAGCAGGGCGCCGCGCTCTCTCGCCGGCGTTGCCGACCAAGACCGGAACGCAAGGGAAGCCGCATCCACCGCAGAATTGACATCCTCTATGCCGCAGCGTGGCGCAGAGCCGATGATCTCTTCGGTGGCGGGGTTCTCGATATCGAATTGCGCGGTTGTGAGCGCTTTTCTCAAGCCGCCGCCGCAGACGATCTGGCCCGAAAGTCGTCTCGCTTCCGTGGTTTGCGCGCCGATGCGCGCTTCAAGAGAGTCTGTTGCAAAGGCTTTCATATGAGATGGCTTCTGTCGTTTTTGATTGAGCATACGTATGCACTCTGTTAGACATTTGAAATGAGTTTGTCAAACAGGAGTGAGAAATGTCTGTGACAACAATCGGCCTCGTCGCGGGAGACCCATCCGGTGTCGGTCCGGAACTTTGCGCCAAATTGGTCAATGCAAAGGGGCGCCAGAGTGACCTTCGCGTTGCCGTCTTTTGTGGGAAAGGGAGCTTTCGCGACGGAATGCGAATCGCTGGACTCGATGCTGAAATCCCGGTCGTCGATGGCGTCTCATCAATTCCGGAGCGTGGCGGCGTGGCGCTGATTTCAGGTCTGGATCGAGGCGGCCACAAACCCGGTGTGGCGAGCGCGGAGGGCGGAACTGCCACGCTCGCGGCGCTGGAGAGTGCAGCAGACGCGGCCGGGGCAGGGCAGCTCGATGCGATTGTCTATGGTCCGCTCAACAAACAGGCGATGTGGCTGGCCGGTCACAAGGCGATCGACGAACTGCATTTTTTCTCAAATCGCCTCGGGGTTACTGGCTTCTGCTGCGAAATGAATAACCAGGGGGCTCTCTGGACGGCCCGCGTAACCTCGCATATCCCGCTTCGCGCCGTGGCCGACAACATCTCCGTGGAGTCCATCATTGCGGCCACGGTGGCCGGCGCCAGGGCGGTCGAATCATCAAGCGGCAAACGTGCGAGAATAGCCGTTGCCGGCCTTAACCCGCATTTGGGAGAAGGCGGCGCAATGGGCACTGAGGAGATCGAGATTATCCTCCCCGCTGTCGAAAGGCTAAAGGAGCTTGGATACGATGTCGCCGGCCTCTATCCGGCCGATACCGTCTTTCTGCGTGTGGGGCCGGAGAAGCTCGACTTGATCATCACCATGTTCCACGATCAGGGCCAGATCGCGCTGAAGACACTCGGTTTCACCAACACCTCGACCGTTCTTGGCGGATTGCCGCTGCCAATCGTTACCGCCTCGCAAGGAACAGCCTACGACATTGTTGGCCAAAATCGCGCCGACCCCGCCGGGCTGACAGCAGCGTTTGATCTCGCGCATCGTCTTGCTATTGCTGCGCGCAAGGCAGCATAACAGGCGCAAAAGCTGATTTGCGCAAAGGATCCAATGCATGAGACGGTCAACTTCGGTGGATGTCGCGCGGGAGGCTGGCGTATCGCAATCGACGGTGTCTCGCGCGCTCGCCGGCGACGGGAGGATTTCAGAGGAGACAAAGAAAAAGATTCGCAAGACGGCGGAGCGCTTGGGCTATACGCCAAATGGGATCGCGCGAAGCCTGCAGACGAAGAAGACGAATATGGTTGGCCTGATCATGGCCGATATCCTCAATCCGTTCTACCCGGCCGTCCTGGAAATCTACACCCAGAAGCTCAACGCCATGGGCAAGCAGCTCCTGTTGCTTTCCGTGCCCAAGGGTTTCGAAGTCGATGACGTGCTGCCATCGATGCTTCAGTACGAGATCGACGGTTTGATCGTCACGTCAGCTGTGTTGTCGTCGCGAATGCGCGACATCCTGCACAACAGGAACACTCGGGTGGTTTTGTTCAACCGCTCCGTCGACGACTTTTCGATCAATTCAGTGTGCTGCGAGAACAGGTCGGCTTCTATGGAAGTTGCCGCCCTTCTTGTTGCCGCAGGGCATAGGCGTATAGCCCTTATAGGGGGCCGCCCTGATACGTCGACCCACCGCGAACGTAGCGCCGGCTTTCAGGATGAATTGCGCCGCCATGGAGTCCAAATCATTGGCGAGCAATTCGGCGAAAACACCTATGGCGGGGGTTACAGGGCAGCGATCAATCTGCTGTCCGGCCCGACTCCCCCGGACGCCATCTTCTGTATCGCCGATGTCATGGCGCTTGGCGCGCTGGATGCCGCGCGCTTCGGGCTTGGGCTGAAAGTTCCGCGCGATGTTTCCATCGTGGGCTTCGATGACATTCCCTCGGCCGCCTGGCCGGCATACGACCTCACCACCTTCCGCCAGCCGATCGAGGCGATGGTGGGGCGGTCCCTGTCCCTGCTGTTTGATCCGGCAGACTTTCCACCAGCGGCTATTCGCATACCCGGCGAACTGATCATTCGCGGCTCTACCAACATTGGTCCTGCAACCGCCTGAGCTGATCAACGCCAGATACTAATTTAGCAAATACATATGCATACGTATTCTCAATTTGAGGAAATGGAGAGTGATTTATGGAGGAAAATCAAGTCGCGCCAAATTTCAGGCTGGACGGAAAACGGGCGCTTGTTACCGGAGCCGGGCGGGGGCTGGGACTGGCCGCCGCTCATGCGCTCGCCCACTTTGGTGCCGAGGTCGTTCTGGCCGCCCGCACATTGAGCGAGGTGGAGGCTGCCGCGGCCAATATCACTCGCGCGGGCGGACAAGCCGAAGCCATCGCTCTCGATATCCGGGACGTTTCGGCAGTGAGTGAAGCTGTTTCACACAGGCCGGCTTTTCACGTGCTGGTCAATAATGCCGGGATGAACCGCACCAACCCATTCCTTGACGTAACGCGGGCCGATTTCGACGACATCATCGGGCTCAACCTGCGCGCTTCCTTCTTTGTAGCGCAGATCGTCGCGCGGCGCATGGTCGAGCAAGGCGTGGGCGGAAGCATCATAAATATGTCGTCGCAGATGGGCCATGTCGGCGCCGCGACGCGCAGCGTCTACTGCGCCTCTAAATGGGCGATGGAGGGGATGACCAAGGCTACGGCAATAGATCTGGCTCCATACAAGATCCGTGTCAACACCGTCTGCCCGACGTTTGTCGAAACGCCGCTCGCTCAGAATTTTCTCAAGAATGAGGCCTTCAGGGCGGAGGTGCTGTCCAAGATAAAGCTTGGCCGCATCGGTCATGTCGACGACATAACCGGGGCGGTTGTCTTCCTGGCGTCCGATGCATCCTCTCTCATGACGGGATCGTCCATGATCATCGACGGCGGTTGGACTGCGGACTAAGAACCTGCTGGAGGGTCGCATGATCTGGATGCCGGACAGGCGAACCCCGGAATGAGAGCGCGATTTCAGGAACGGCGCTCGTAAGCCTTCGTGCCCGAGGTTTGGCGGGCGGTGTTCTGATCGGATCGGCGGCGAGCCGGGCGCGCCATCAGCGTCGCGAAAAGCCGTCGAGCATCACTGCGAAGATGATGATGGCGCCTTTCAGGATCGCCTGTTGGGCGGGTCCGACGCCAGTGATGCTCAACCCATTGTCGACGACGCCGATGATCAGCGTACCGAGCAGCACGCCGACGATGCTGCCCTTGCCGCCCGACAGGCTGACGCCGCCGATGGCAACCGCGGCGATCGTCGATAGTTCGAGGCCGGTCGTCTGCGCCATCGTGGCGCTCATGTAGCGCGACATGCTGATTACGGCGCCGATCGCATAGAAGCTGCCGGCAATGGCGAACACGATGATGCGCACGCGCACCACGCGCACGCCGCTGATGAAGGCCGATCGGGAATTGCCCCCAACGGCGTAGATTTCGGCCCCGAAAGCGGTCCGGTGCAGGACGAAATAGCTGAGCGCCACGATCGCGAAGAACAGGATGACCGGGTTGGGCACGTAGAGCAGGCTGCCCTGGCCGATGAAGGCAATGCTCGAGGGGATGCTGTCGACGAAGCCACTGCCGGTCACCTGATAGGCGAGCCCGACGCCGATTTGCCAGACGCCAAGCGTCACGATCAGGGATGGCAACCGCAGCCGTGCCACGAGGAAACCGTTGGCGGTGCCGAACGCGACGCCAACGAAGAGCATCACCGGGATGGCGAGAAGCGGAGAGATCGCGATGCCGAGAAGGCTGAATTGCGGGTTGGTGGTGACGAGGCTGCCGCCGACCATCAGCGTCACCGCCACGATGCCGCTCACCGAGAGATCGAGGCCTACCGTGAGCACCACGAACGCCTGCCCGCAGGCGGCAATGCCTCGGATGGACGACTGGATCAGCACGTTCGCGAGGTTTTCGGTGCCGATTGTGGCGCCGCGCGTGACGATTGCGAACCCCGCGATCAAGGCGGCGAGGATGAGCAGGCGCACGAAGTCGTCGCTGGTCAGTACGCCGAAGCCAAAGCCTCGGCGGCCCGGCCCGGCATCCGCTTCCCGAAGTTGGTCGACGATCACTCTGGTTGCCTCCGCAATTGCATGTCAGGCCGTGATGCGGGTTGGCCGCTCGCGGCGGCGGAAGAATTCGATCGACACCGCCAGGATGATGACCGCACCTTTGACCGTGTTCTGGACGTCGGTGCTGGCGCCCATGGCGCCGAGGCCGCTGTCGATGACGGCGAGGATCAGTGTCCCTAACAACACGCCGAGCACGGTGCCGCGGCCGCCATAGATGCTGACGCCGCCGATCGCGACAGCGGCGATGCTGTCGAGCTGCAGCCCGCTCAGCGTCCTGATCGAGACCGACATCATCCGCGATTCGATCGACAGGGCGGCGAGTGCGACCATCAGTCCCGAGATCACGAAGACGAGGAACTGCACGCGCCGGACCTTGATGCCGGAGAGATACGCGCTGGCGGAATTGCCGCCGACGGCATAGATGGCTCGGCCGAAGGACGTGTGGCTGAGCACGAAATGCGCCAGCGCGAAGAGCAGGAGCATCTCAATGACCGGCACGGGCACGCCCCGGATCGAGCCCTGTCCCAGCATGCTAAGGCTCGAAGGCAGATCGGTGATCGTGTAGCCGCCGCCGACGAGTTGGGCGAGACCCAGGCCGATCTGCCACATGCCGAGCGTCGCGATCAGCGCGGGCACGCGCAGCCGCGCGACCAGCAGGCCGTTGACGGCGCCCATCACGATGCCGACGAGCAGGATAATGGCGATACCGACGGGAACTGGCCAAGGATCGCCGCCGACCATGTTGAGGTCGAAGCGGCTGGTCAGCGTGGAAGCGCCAAGTACGCTTGCGAAGACGCCGATGCCGTAGAGCGACACGTCGATGCCTCCCGTCAGGATGACAAAGGTCTGGCCGATAGCGGCTATGCCGATGATGGAACTCTGCAGCAGGATGTTGGACAGCCCGCGCGCACTGTAGGTAACGCCTCCGGTTAAGAGGCCGAACACGACGATCAGCGCCACGAGTATGAGCGCGCGCAGCACGTTGTCGTTGCGCAGGAAGCTCTTCATCCGTGCGCCTCCGGCACGCCAGCGATATCGGCGCCCTTGTCGCCGCGCACGAGCACCATTTCGAGCAAGTCGCGCTCGCTGACCCGATCGGGCGCGACTTCGCGTGTGATCCGGCCCTGCGCCATGATCAGGATGCGGTCCGACGCCACCATGATCTCGCGCATGTCGGATGACAGCAGCAAAACGCCGACGCCCCGCTCCCGCGCCTGGCGGCGGATGACGTCGTAGATCTCCTGGCGGGCGCCGACGTCGATACCCCGGGTCGGCTCGTCGAGAATGAAGAGCTTCGAACCGGCGGCGATCCACTTGCCGATGACCACCTTCTGCTGGTTGCCGCCGCTGAGCAGTCGCACGAGCTTGCCCGGTTCGCGCGGCCGCAGCCCCACATCGTCCATCACTCGGGCCACCAGGCCGCGCACCCGGCGGCCGACGAGCACGCCCGCAGTCGTCACTCGGCTCAGTGCCGGCAGCACCATGTTGAAGCCGACCGAGTGCTCCTGGACGATGCCTTCGGCCTGGCGATCCTCGCTGACGAAGCCGATGCCGAGCCGGCGCGCCTTGCTCGGCGTCATCGTGGCGACGTTCACCGCCACGCCATCGAAGTGAAGGCTGCCCTTGACACGGGTTCCGTCCGGCAGCGCACCGACGATGGCGCGCGCGAGTTCGCTCTTGCCCGCGCCGATCACGCCGGCGATGCCGACGATGGTGCCCTTCGCGATGGTCAGGTCGATTCCTTCGAACAGGCCGTCGGCGGAAAATCCGGAGAGTTCGAGGAGCCTGCCGGCGCCCGGTCCGGCCGCCTGCCGCAACGTTGATGTGCTGTCAACCGGCTTGCCGGTCATGCGCTCGACCAGCGTCGCCATGTCGATTTCGGCGATGCCGCAGCTCTTGACGACGGCGCCGTCGCGCAGGATCGTCACCCGGTCGGCGAGCGCGAAGACTTCTTCGAGTTTGTGCGAGATGTAGACGATGGCGACGCCGCGCTGCTTGAGCACCCTGACGAGGCCATAGAGATTGTCGATCTCGACGCGCGACAAGGCGGAGGACGGCTCATCCATGATGAAGACGGCCGGATCGTAGGAGAGGGCGCGCGCGATCTCCACTTCCTGCTGGTCGGCCACCTTCAGGTCGCCGACCGTGGCATCGGGCGACACTCTGCTGCCGAGCCGCTGCAGGATCTGCGCGGCCTCGCGGCGCGCCTTGGGCCAGTCGACCTTGCCCCAGCGGGCGGGCAGGCGGCCGAGAAGGATATTCTCGGTGACGCTCAGATACTGGACCAGGCCGAACTCCTGATAGACCATCGAGACGCCGTTGCGCTGCGCCTCGGATGGATTGGAAAACTGGGCCTGCTTGCTGCGCACCGTGTATTCGCCGCTGTCGGGCCGCAGCACGCCCATGAGGATCTTCATCAATGAGCTTTTGCCGGCGCCGTTCTCGCCGAGAAGGGCGTGGACCTCGCCGGCGCGCAATTCGAGCGCCACGTCCCTCAGAATCTTGATGCTCCCGAAGGACTTGGTGATGCCCACCATGCTCAGGACGATGTCACCCACGCGTGTCTCACCTGTTCCCTGGATACCGCCCGGCGTCTGTCGCGCGGTGGGATTGCAGCCACCCGCGCGACGAACGGATGCGCCTCAATAGCCGAGGAGGCTCTTGCGGTCGGCGAGCGTCGGGACGGGGAGGCCGATCTCCTTGGTGTCGAGGACTGGCCAGTAGTTCCACTTGCCGAGCGGCATGTCGGTGAAGGCGACGGTTCCGCCCCACATATGCGCTGCATCCGTGTCGATCGTCGCACCCGTCAGGAGCGGCATCGGCAGCAATACTCGGCGCGGCAGCTTGACCGTTCCGGAATTGGCATCGCCGTCGCCCAACGGCTGCTTGAGCACGGTGTGCCAGAGGAACTGCTTCACGACGACATCGATCTGGTGCCACGGGTTGTTCGACACCGTGAAGTCGAAGGTGCCGTCGCGCAAAGGTGCCAGCATCGCCTTGTCGATATCCTGGAGGATGACGACGACGTGGTTCGGATCGCCGGCGGGCGCCAGACGGTCGACGGAGCGCAGGCCCTCTGTGATGGCGCCGGCATCGCCGAACTGGGGATAGATGGCCTTGATGTCGGGATAGCGGGCAAAGGCATCCTGGATAGCCTTGATCACCGACTCCGGCTGGCCGGACGTGTCGACCGATTCGACGATCTCGACAGCGGGATCTCCCGCCAGCCCCAGACCGACGCCGTGGTGACGGGCCTGGCAGATCGGCAGGGCGCGTGCGCCCCAGATCTCCAGCACGCGATAAGGCTTCTCGGCGGTAGCGCCCGCCGTTTTGGCGAGTTCGGAGAATTTCACGCCGATCTGGCCGTTGCCTTCCATCGTGTCGGCATCATAGCCGGCAAAGCCGGTGAGCTTGTCGGTGTTGGCCGGAAGCACCCAGTTGTAGACGTCGATCCCGGATGCGATGGCCTTGTCGATGGTGGTGGCCATGGAGGTCGGGTCGATGGGATGCAGCACGATCGCGTCGTAGGCGTGCGTGGCGATGGCGTCTTCCATCAGGCGCGTCTGCGTCGGCACGTCGAATTCGGCCGAGCTCGTGGTGAAGGTCGCGCCGGCTTCCTCGAGCTGGGTCTGCAGGAGATGCTGCGCGATGACCTGGTAGTCGTCGCCCATCCACACCGGCAAATAGAGCACCTTGTAGGGCGACCCGTCCTGCTTGACGGCGATCCCCTTGTAAGGCTGCCACTGGACACGGCTCGGATCTATGAGACCCTTGATCTTGCCCCAGTCGGCCTCGGGTATGAAGTCCGGTCGCGCGGCTTCCTGGGCCGTCGCGGCAAATGCCAGGGACAGCGAGAATAAAGCTGCCGCTATATATTTCTTCATTGAATTCCTCCTCCAAACTCTTCCTGCCATTCGCGAATGCGGTACCTGGGGTACCGGCATTGCCTCCCTGCTGCGAAAGAAGACCTCCAATTCGTTTGCTGAAGCTATTCGGTGATAGGGGTGATGAACTATAGAAGCATGCAGCCGAACAAATATTGCCTGGAAGCACTGTCCTAAGGCAAATCCCCAACCGAAGTCCTAGCCGCCCCGGCAAGAGGGCTCAAATCGTTGTTCACCATGTCGGCATCGCGAACGGCGAGGAAACGGTGATATTCAGGTGGAGGGATGGCCGCGCTTTGTCGTCACCACGCCCTGCCTTCGCAATCGGGCCAGTGTTCTTCGACAAGCTCAGGATGAGGTAGGAAGCGGGCGAGCCTAGACCGACCGAGAAGGAGAATGCCGGCGCCATTGGCGCGACCGCCACCGTCAGGTGTCGAGCTTGGTGGCCATGTCCTCGATGTCGTCGGCGATGACATCCCAATCCGCCTCGGCGGCAAGGTCGATCGCTTGGTTGGGGCCGAATTCGGTGGGACGCAGGAAGAAGCCGGTCATCAAACCGTACTTGCGCGCGTTGGCGAGGTCGCCATTGTGCGCCGACGCCAGCATGACCTCGCCCGGTTCGAGATTGAGCAGCCGGGCGCTGCCCAGGTAGGTGTCGGGATGCGGCTTGAAGCGTGAGAACATGTCGGAGCCGAAGACCACGTCCCACGGCAGGTTCGCGCCCTTGGCCATGTCGACCAGCAGGCGCACGTTGCCGTTCGAAAGCGAGCCGACGATGTATTTGGTCTTCAGCCGCGTCAGGCCCGCCACGGCATCCGGCCAGGCCTTGAGGCGATGCCAGCCGAGGTTGATGTCGCGCAGGTCGTCCTCTCTGAAGCCGGTGACGCCAACATCGCGCATGGCCTCGTCGAGCAGTTCGCGATGCAGGTCGTCGAGGAGGCCGTAGTCCCGCGTGCCCGCGGTTACTTCATCGAGCATCCGGTGATAGCCGTGGCGCCATGCGTCGGCGACGGCGGCCCAGTCGCCGTTGACGCCGCGCTTGCCACCGAGTTCCTTCATTTCGGCGACCAGGCTGCCGCGCCAGTCCACCACGGATCCGAATGTGTCGAAGACGATGGCTACGGGTTTCTTGCTGGACATGGCGGTCTTCTCTTCGAATTTGGAAAAAGGGGAGCACCGGCGGGTTTCGCGGTGCGTGCTATGAGGCGCATCGTATCGAGGGTCTTCCTCCCATCGAAACTAACGGAGAGCCCGGCGAAGGAAAGTATCCGTTGGGCACCCCCCACCTCGCGGAACGTGGCGGCAGCCTGCGTCGCGCCGCGGAAGGCGATCGCCGCGCGACGACTGCGTTCAGGCGAAGGCGATCTGTACCTTGATGGCCCGGCTCTTGTCGCCTGCCAGCAGGAAGGCGTCATTGGCATCAGTGACCGGCATGGTCGCGCTGTGCAGCGGCGCCACGTCGATCCGGCCCGAACCAATGAGCTTGGCGGCGAGCGAAAACTCGCCGGCGAAGCGGAAGCTGCCGCGCAGCACCAGTTCCTTGCCGACTATGGTCGAGATCGGCAGTTCGGGGACGGCGCCCTGGCCGACGGGCACGATGGTGC
>NZ_RZQY01000620.1:0-3690 GCF_003998575.1 Mesorhizobium sp. M7A.F.Ca.CA.001.10.2.1
TGACGTACCACTCCGCCTGCCGCACCGGGCGGCCGACCGGTCCCATGATGCCGACTTTCGTGCCGGGAGCTGCCCGCATGGCCCAGGCGGAGCCAACGCTCTCGCCGGGATGGACGAGGAAGTCGACATCGATGATGCCCCTGGCCACGTCCAGCGCCCGGATAGTGTAGACGCGCGCCACCGGACGCCGGTCGTCGGCGGGCCAGACCGGCAAGCCATTGCCGCCGAGCACCGGCCACAGCGGATCGGGCACCTCCCTGGTCGGAAACAGCATGCGGATATGCATGCCGCCGAATTTGGCGAAACGGCTGAGATCCTCGCCGGCCAGCCGGATGCGGCGCATGTGCGGGGTGAGGTCGCGAATATCCGTCACCACCATCTCGCGGAACTGGGCGAGGCTGGTTTCGCCTGAGAGATCGCCGGTCCAGACGATCTCGGGGTTTTCCTCCTTGGCGTAGACCTGTACGGCTGTGGCCAGCAGGTCCTTGATACGGGCGAGCCCGTCGCGGTCGGCAGCATTGGCCCGCATCACCAGCCGTTCCATGTCGAAAGAGGCCCCGCCGAAGGCAAAGCGGAAATCGATGCGCTTTCCCTCATGCGAGGCATCGGCCTCGAAGCTCCGCAGCCTGTCTGAAATGCTGTCCATGTAGTCCGGCAGACGCCTCAGGTTGAGCCGCGCCTCGCAGGCCAGTTCACGCACCGATGCTTCGTTCATTGTCAGCCTCCGATCCTGCCGGTGAGGGCCACCTTGAAGGTGCGGCCCTTGCCCTGTTCGGTTGCTGCCGAGGTCGACCATGCGCTTTGCGGGTCGGTGTAGGCGGTGTTGAAGATGTTATCGACGCCGAAATCGAGCTTGAGGTTGTCGTTGACGCGCCAGTTGGCGAAGACATTGACCAGATCGAAGGCGTCGTCGACAATCGGCACGGCGTTGGGATTGGTGCGGCTGGTGCGGGTGATCTTGCCGACGCTGAGATATTGCGCGCCGACCGTGAGCTGGTCCTCCAGCATGCGAAAGCCGATTGTGGCCGAGAAGCGGTCGAGCGGCGTGTTGTTCAGCGCCTGGCCGGAATAGACGCCGCTGACGACCTTGGCGTTGATCAGCGCACCGGCGAGGTTTACGAAACCCCAGTTGTAGTCATAGACCATCTCGGCCTCGACGCCCTTCAGGCGGGCGTCGCCGATGTTGATTGCCGTGCGCGGCAGGACGGTGAGGTCGACGTCGATATAGTCCTCGACGTCGGTGTGGAAGACGTTGAGCTTGGCGCGCAACCGGTCGCCCGGCGTCAGCAAATCATCGTATTTGACATTGATGCCGGCTTCCCAGCTCTTCGCCGTTTCGGGCTGCAGCAGGAGATTGGGCCGATAGGTGTCGCCGCCGCCATGCGCGCCGCCGCCACGGAAGACATCCTGCAGGCCAGGCGCCCGGTAGCCTTCGGAGTAGGTGCCATAGAGCTGAAAGCCGTCAAACGGCGTGACGCCGACGGTGAGGCGCGGCGACCAGCGATCGCCGGAGATCGAGGCTTCCTGTGGCGACGGGATGCGCGTCTCGCCATCGAGTTGGTAGCCGTCATAGCGCATCGCAGCTATGGCCTGCAGCCAGTCCTCGTAATCGCCCTGCCACTGCAGGAAGCCGCCATAGCCCTGCTGTTGGCCAGCGCCGAAATGCGCCGCTTCCGAGGAGGCTTCGAGATAGTAGTAATCGAGTCCGTAGGTCAGCGTGTGGGCCAGCCCCCAGGCGTCGAAGCGCGAGGAGTTCTTCACGTTGAAGCCCGAGGTGGCGACATCATAGAAACGGAAATTGCCGATCCCTGAGGCGGGCGCGACCTGCGTCTGCTCGGCGCGGGTGCGGTTGTGATAGGCATTGGCGCTGAAGTCGATCAGCGCGTTGTCGTCGGGCTTCCAGGTATAGGCGGCGGTGTAGGTCTGGTTGGTGGTGTTGGTGTCGTAGCGGCTCAGCGTCGGCGAGGTCGAGCCGCTCGATCCGGTGATCTGGTCGTTGTAGCGCTGCAGGATGGCGCCGAGCTTCAGCTCGTGGCCATCGGCCGGCCGCAGAGTCGTCTTCAGATAACCGCTGGTCACCCGCTCACCGGTCCATGGCACGGTTTCGCCATTGCCGTCGGTATAGCTGTCGCGGTTGCGGTAGATGAGGTTGCCGATGATGTCGGCATCGTCGCTGAAACGATAGGCACCGGTAGTGCTGGTGGTGAAGCCGTCGCCATTGTCCTCATAGCCGAGCTTTTCGCTCAGCGCCCAGCGCTCGTCCTTTTTAAGGAAATCGCCGGCGTCCTTGGTCTCGAAGGAAACAACGCCGCCGATGCCGCCTGAACCATAGGCATTAGACACCGGGCCACGAATGACCGTGGCTTCCTTGATCAGGTCGGGTTCGACGTAGAACGAGCCAGAGCCGTGGCCGACGCGCCAGTAATCCTGCCGGGCGCCGTCGAGCGTTACGACGACGCGGCCATACTGCTCCAGGCCGCGAATGTTGATGGCGGTCGCCGGGTCGTCGCCATTCATCGATGCGGCGACGCCCGGCGTGGTGCGAAAGATGTCGGCGGCGGTGTCGGGCTGGATGCGGTCGAGTTCGTCCTGATCGATGGCGCTGATGGCGGCCATCGATTCGATCACCGCCGTCTTGATCATCGTCGCCGAGATGGTGATCACGTCGAGCATGGTCGCCGGCTGGTTCTGCGCGGGATTGGCCGGCGCCAGGCGGCCGGCCTTGGCGGCGGCCTTTTTCTCCTGGTCCTGTTCCTGCGCGTTGGCAAAAGGCACGGCGCAGAGGCCGAGCACGAAGGCGAGCGCGGTGCTCGCCATCAAGGTCGTGTTTGTTGTCGTTGTCATAGTCATGCAGCCCCCAAGCAAAAGCAAAACTGCTGGCGGTGGCTGAAGGGCCTTGGCTGGCATGATCGAGAATCCCTCGACCAGGCGGGTCGGGGCAGGGGTCACATATTAAAACATGATGACATAAGTCAACTTTAAATTTATAGCCGACCGTCATCGAGAAGCATTTGGCACGGGAGCAGCGGCATGGTCGGAAGTGTGGGCGATGGCAAGAGGATCGGCTGGTTGCAACCGGGCAGGATCGCGGCGGTGCTGCTTCTGGCGCTGTCGGTGCTGGCGCCTTCCTGCGGCTTCAAGGCGCTGGCCGCCGAGACGGTTGTCGATGCGCTGGGGCGAAGCGTCGTGCCGGGCGCGGCGACCCGAATCGTGACGCTCGGCTCCGACGTCACCGAGATCGTGCACGCGCTCGGCGCCGGCGAGCGGATCATCGCCGTCGATCGCGGCAGCAAATATCCGCCATCCGTAACCGGGAAGCCCAATGTCGGCTACCGCCGCCAGCTTTCGGTCGAGGGGCTGGCCAGCTTGCGTCCCGATCTGATCCTGGCGGCCGAGGACAGCGGGCCGCCGGAGGCGGTCGAGGTGCTGAAGTCGCTGGCGATCCCGATCGTCTTCGTCCCGCAGGACAACACCCCGCAAGGCATCGAGCGCAAGATCACACTGATCGCCGCCAGCCTTGGGCTCGAGGACAAGGGCAAGGTGGTTTCCACCGAGGTGCTCACCGCCTTTCAGACGGCAGCCGACCTGGCAGCAAATATTCCGCCGGAGCGGCGCAAGAAGGTGGTGTTCTTCCATGGCCTTGTGAAGCTGAGCGCAGCCGGTGCCGGCACCTCGGCCGACGCCATCATC
>NZ_RZQY01000621.1:0-3686 GCF_003998575.1 Mesorhizobium sp. M7A.F.Ca.CA.001.10.2.1
GTCCGACCTGATCCGGCGGGCACTCGGCGAAACCATCCGCATCGAAACGGTGCTGGCGGGAGGCTTGTGGAAAACCCATGCCGACCCGAGCCAGATCGAGAACGCCGTTCTCAACCTGGCCGTCAACGCCCGCGACGCCATGGGCGATGATGGCAAGCTGACCATCGAGACCGCCAACAGCCATCTCGACGACAGCTACGCCGCTGCCCATGCCGAAGTCGCGGCCGGCCAGTATGTGATGATCGCCGTCAGCGATACCGGTTCGGGCATGACCCCCGATGTCATCTCCAAGGCCTTCGAGCCCTTCTTCACCACCAAGGCGGTCAACAAGGGCACCGGCCTGGGGTTGAGCCAGGTGTTCGGCTTCGTCAAGCAGTCGGGTGGCCATGTCAACATCTATTCCGAACCCGGCGAAGGCACGACAATCAAGATCTACTTGCCGCGGTATTTCGGCCCCGAAGAGCCGGCCGTGCCCACGGGGCGAGGCGACAACACCGCCGCACCGGTCACCGAAACGATCCTTGTCGTCGAGGATGATGCCCGCGTGCGGGTCTCCACGACTGAGGCCATACGCGAACTCGGATACACCGTCATTCATGCAGCGAGCGGCGAGGAAGCGTTGCAGAAACTGGCGGAGAACCCGAACGTCGCCCTGCTGTTCACCGACATCGTCATGCCCGTCATGAACGGCCGCAAGCTGGCGGAAGAGGCCGTTGCCCGCATGCCGCTGCTGAAGGTGATCTTCACCACCGGCTTCACCAGGAACGCGGTGGTCCACAACGGCGTGCTCGACCACGACGTGCATTTCCTCGCCAAGCCCTTCACCATCGAGCAACTGGCGGCGAAACTGCGTGACGTGCTCGGCACGACGCAGGTCGCAGCGGATTGATCACAATCGCTTCAGCCTGACGCAGCCGCACTTCTCCACAGGCCGGGATAATCGACAACGAAGCCGTGCAGCGAGACGTTGAGCGTCTCGTCATAGCCGAACACCGGCGCGGCATAGGCGTAGCGAACGGTGTCGAGACGACGATAGCTCTGATCGAGGCGCACCAAGCTCAGTTCAGGGAAAGTCAGGTAGGCGGCCGGAGCAGGCGCCGCCTCGCCGATGCCTAGGTCGAACCGGCGGATCGCCAACAGGTTCGATGCCGGTGTGAAGCCAAGATCGACATCGACAAGGCCGTCGACACCCTGCTGGACTTCGCCGTTCAGCATCCACTGGCCGTTGGAATCGCGTTCGATCGCATAGTGCAGCTGGCGCGTGCCGAGAAAGCCTTCGATAAGCGCCGCCCGTGTGTGCCAGCCGGCATCGCAATTCACCTCGTAGGCGAGGCAGCACGGCTTGCCGTCCTGGATGAAGATGGCTTGTCCCTTGAGGCTGTGCCCGCCATCGTTCTGCGAAAGCAGACAGGCATCATGCCCCTCCACGTCCAGCCGATGCCAGAGGATCGAAGCCGTCATTGCTGTCATCGTCACCTCCTTCGAATTCAAAACGATGATGTATTCCTTCGCCCGCCAGGCCAATTGTGTTTCACCGCGGCGCGCTTCAGCTGACATGCCCTGACAGAATCCGGGTCCCTGCCGGCAGAGGAAAATTGTTGCCTTGACATTCGCGGCCTCACGCCCGACTTCCTAGCGCACGACCCCGAAATCGAAGTCGATTTCGGAAAGGATCATGCGCAGAATCTAAAGTGCTACAGCGTCCTTTGCGCGTCCAAGAGGACGTGCGGCGCTGTAGTGTCGAGGAGACCAACCCATGCCAGAGCCCCGACGATCGACAATCGATGCCGGAGAAGTGGAACGCTTTTCCGCCCTTGCCGCCGAATGGTGGAACCCGAACGGCAAGTTCCGTCCCCTGCACAAATTCAATCCGGTCCGGTTGGCCTATATCCGCGACCAGATAGCGACGCGCTTCGGCCGTGACCCACGCGCTGCAAGGCCTTTCGAGGGCCTGCGCATCCTCGACATCGGCTGTGGCGGCGGACTTCTGTGCGAGCCGATGGCGCGGCTTGGCGCCGAAGTCGTGGGCGCGGATGCCTCCGAAACCAACATCGAAGTGGCCAAGCTGCACGCCGCCGAGGGCAATGTCAGCGTCGACTATCGCGCCACGACGGCCGAGGACCTTGCCGACGCCGGCGAGAAATTCGACGTCATCCTCAACATGGAAGTGGTCGAGCATGTCGCCGACATCGACCTGTTCGTCGCCAAATGCGGCGAGATGGTGCGGCCCGGCGGCATCATGTTCGTGGCCACCATCAACCGCACGCTGAAGGCGCTGGGCTTAGCCATCATCGGCGCCGAATATGTGCTGCGCTGGCTACCGCGCGGCACCCATCAGTTCGGCAAGCTGGTGCGCCCGGAAGAGCTCGAAAAGGCGCTGGGCGGCGCCGGCCTGACCATCATCGACCGCACCGGCGTCACCTACAACCCGCTGGCCGACCGCTGGGCGCGGTCGAAGGACATGGACGTCAACTACATGGTCCTGGCGGAAAAAGGCTCGGTCTGATCTTATTCTGAATTCTGGCCTTATTCAGATTTCAGCGGCCTGTAGCCGCCGCGCCAGTAGATCAGCGCCTGGCCGGCATCGTGGGTGCGCACGGCCTCGACCGAGCCGATGACGATGGAATGCGTGCCGCGATCGATCATCTCGTCGAGGCTGCAGTCGAACGCGGCCACCGCGTCCGAAAGCAGTAAAGCTCCGGTCTTGAGCGTCATCCATTCGGCGCCCTCATAGCGGTCCTTGCCCTTGATGCCGCCAAAGCCGGAGAACCGCTCGGCCACGCGCTGATGCTGGGGGCCAAGCGAATTGACGCCGAAATGCCGGTAGCGTTCGATCACCGGCCAGGTCGACGACGACCTGTTGACGCAGGCGATCACCTTGGGCGGCTCGGCCGACAGCGAGACGACCGAAATGACCACCAGGCCGGAGCGATCCTCGCCGGTGCCAGCGGTGATGACGCTGACATTGCCGACGATCAGCCGCATCGCGGCCCGAAAATCCGCGACACCGACAGGATTTGCCTCCGAAGTCGTTGGTTCGGTCATGGGGGTTGCTCCTAGGCCGCCGACTGCATGGCGGCCGCTGCGATACGGATGCCCCGCTGTTCGAGGATAGGCAGGACGGTGTCGCGAAAATACGGGAATTCCTCGACATAGTCGACGAAGGACAGCGTCGAGCCGCGAAATCCGGCCTCGTGCAAGGCGGTGATCCCATCAGCGACCTGTTCGGCCGTGCCGGTGAGCGGGAAGCCGCCATGGCCCGCCGCCATCCGATCGCGGATGAGCGCCAGGAGGTCATGCGGGAACGACTGCGCATGCGCAAATTGCAGCTTCACCAGATTGTCGACGGCTGCCCAGTCGGCATTGGCGCGGGCGAAATGCTCGAGATAATCCTTCGCTTCCTTCTCGGTCGGCCGGCAGACGACATGGGCAAAGGTCAGCACGTCGACAGTGCTGCCGGCGGCGACCGCCTGTTGCTTCAGCGCGGCGATCTCGTCCCTGGAGCGTGACAGATCGATTGCCGGCGTGAACAGGAAGTCCGCATTGCGGACAGCGAATTTGCGCCCTTCTTCCGAGCCGGCGGCGTTGAGGATCGGCAGGCGCGCCGACGGCCGCGGATCGCCAAGCACGTTCTTCAGCTTGAAATAGGTGCCGTCCCAGTCGAACGCCTCGGTGCGATCCCACAG
>NZ_RZQY01000622.1:0-3680 GCF_003998575.1 Mesorhizobium sp. M7A.F.Ca.CA.001.10.2.1
GTTGATCCTGATTGTCGTTTTTGTCTTCGACAATATCTCCAACTATCTCCGCCGCAAACTGATGGGGACCGTCGGAAACGGCAACGACGAGCGCGCGCGGGGCGCCTCCGCCCGCCTGCTGCCGGCGGCTTAGACCACGATCCTGAATCGAAGGTCGACGAAGCAAAGGTGGTACCGGTTTTGCTTCGCCGACCTTCGGCTCGCGTCTCAGGCGCCGGCCCTCTTCCACCCGTTCCTGATATGCTTATACCCATCCCGATAAACCGCTTCAGGGCTCTCGGAAAAATCGCGCCACACCTTCGTTGCCGCCGCCAAATCCTTGAGCGAACGGCCGAACGCCTCGATCGTCAGCCAGTCGTCATAGCCGCTCTTGCGGATGGCGGAAAACGTTTCGGTCCAGGGAATGTTGCCGCGCCCCGGCACGCCGCGATCATTCTCCGAAATATGGATATGCACGACATTCCTGCGGTGTTTCGTGTAGGCGCCGATCGGGTCGGCCTCCTCGATATTGGCGTGGAAGGTGTCGTACATCGCCTTGATGTGCGGCCGGTCGATGGCGTCGATATGCTCCGACAAATCCGCCATCGTGTTGAGGAGATAGCATTCGAAGCGGTTCAGCGCCTCGAGCCCGATGGTGACGCCCTTGTTGCCGGCATGGTCGCCGATCGCGCGTTGCGAGGCGACGGAGCGCTTTTTCTCGGCAGAGGTCGGTCCGGAGCCGGAAAACGACCCGAGCGTCGAATGCAGCGGGCCGCTCAGCGTGTCGGCGCCAAGTGCCTGCGCGCAGTCGATCGCCCATTTCATATAGTCGACACCGGCCTTGCGCGTCGCCGCGTCGGCCGAGATCAAATTCATCGCCGGATCGCCCATGGCCGAAACCGAGGTCCGCTCCAGTCCGATGCGGTCGAGCAGATCGCCGAGTTTTTTATAATCGTCCGGCGCGCCGGCGAAGATCGGTATCTCGACGCCATCGAAGCCCGTTGCCTTGATGTCGCGCAACAGCGGCTCGTGTTTCTTCGACACGGCCGTCGTCCACAAGAACATGCACATGCCGATTTTCATCGACGCCCCTCCCCTTGAATCCCCCGGCCGCCTCTATTTCAGAGCTTCGTCCACGCCCCATTCTTCTTCGACGACTTCACGCAGGCCTCGATGAAGGCCATGCCTTCTACGCCGTCCTGGATGGTCGGGAAGACGACATCCTTGGGCGGCTTGCCACCCTTGCGGCGTGCCGCCCGGATGGCGCGTGCGGCCTCCTGGTAGATGTTGGCGAAACCTTCGAGGTAGCCCTCGGGATGGCCCGACGGCACGCGGCTGACACGGCCCGCCACCGGCAGTGCGCCGGCGCCGTTGCGGGTGATCAATTGCTTCGGCTGGCCGAACGGCGTGTACCAGAGATAGTTCGGGTCGGCCTGCACCCATTCCAGCCCACCCTTGGAGCCATAGATGCGCAGCTTCAGCCCGTTCTCGTGGCCGGGCGCCACCTGGCTTGCCCAGATCATGCCCTTGGCCGGATGCGTCTTGCCGATAGGCTTGAAGCGCAGCATGACGTTGACGTTGTCATCGAGAAGCCGGCCCGGCACGAAGGCGTCGAGATCGGCCGACAGGGAGTCCAGTTCCAGCCCCGAGACGAAGCGGGCGAGGTTGTAGGCATGCGTGCCGATATCGCCCAGCGCGCCGCCGGCGCCTGCCTGCTTGGGGTCGGAGCGCCACGCCGCCTGCTTCTGGCCTGTCGCGGCCAAATCCTCGGTCAGCCAGTCCTGCGGATATTCGGACTGCACGATGCGGATGTCGCCGAGAACACCTTTGGCGACCATTTCGCGTGCTTGCCGGATCATCGGATAGGCGGTGTAGTTGTGCGTCAGCACGAACACCTTGCCGGTCTTCTCGACTATCGCCGCAAGCTTTTTCGCCTCGGCCAGCGTCGTCGCCAACGGCTTGTCGCAGATGACGTGGATGCCGGCCTCGAGGAAAGCTTTTGCTGCCGGCACATGGACATTGTTGGGCGTGACGATGGCCACTGCCTCGATGCCGTCGGGGCGCTTCGCCTCGGCCTTGGCCATCTCGGCATAGGATGCATAGCTGCGTGCGGGGTCGAGCCCCAGTTCGGCGGCCGAGGCCTTGGCACGGGCCGGGTCGGCTGACAAAGCACCGGCAACCAGCACGAAATCATTGTCCAGCCGCGCCGCGATCCGGTGCACCGCGCCGATGAACGCGCCTTGCCCGCCGCCGACCATGCCGTAGCGGATCGGGCCGCCTCCCGTTTCCGACTTCGATGCGCCGACCATATCTTGCTCCTCGCTGTTGCTCACCTCCCCCTTGAGGGGAGGTCGATCCGCGCAGCGGATCGGGTGGGGTCGTTGAGGCAGAGCTCGGCATGAACCGACCCCTCCCGGCCCTTCGGGCCACCCTCCCCTCGAGGGGGAGGGGAAACCGCGCTAGATGCCCATCATGGCGCGCAGCATCTTCTTGTCGGTGGTGCCGGCGGCGAAGTCGTCGAATGCCTTTTCGGTCACCCGGATGATATGGTGCTCGATGAAAGGCGCGCCTTCGGCCGCACCATCCTCCGGATGCTTCAGGCAGCACTCCCACTCCAGTACCGCCCAGGAATCATAATTGTACTGCGTCAGCTTGGAAAAGATGCCGCCGAAATCCACCTGTCCATCGCCCAGCGAACGGAAGCGCCCGGCGCGGTTGGTCCAGCTCTGGTAGCCGGAATAGACGCCTTGCCGGCCGGTCGGGTTGAACTCGGCGTCCTTGACGTGAAACGCCTTGATGCGCTCGTGATAGATGTCGATGAATTCTAGATAGTCGAGCTGCTGCAGCAGGAAGTGCGACGGATCGTAGTTGATATTGCAGCGCTTGTGGCCGCCGACCGCGTCGAGGAACATCTCGAAAGTGGCGCCGTCGAACACGTCCTCAGAGGGGTGAATTTCATAGCCGACATCGACGCCGTTGTCCTCGTAGACGTCGAGGATCGGCTTCCAGCGTTTGCCGAGCTCGCCAAACGCTTCCTCAATGAGTCCAGCCGGTCGCTGCGGGAACGGATAGAGGTAAGGGAAAGCCAGCGAGCCGGTAAACGACACTGAAGCATTCAGGCCCAGATTGCGCGATGCTTTAGCGCCGAACTTCATCTGCTCGACAGCCCACTCCTGCCGGGCTGCGGGATTGTTGTGCACCGACGGCGGCGCAAAGCCATCCATCTGCGCGTCATAGGCTGGATGAACCGCGACCAACTGCCCCTGCAGATGCGTCGACAGTTCGGTGATCTCGACGCCCGCGTCAGCGCAGATGCCCTTCACCTCATCGCAATAGGCCTTGGAAGAAGCCGCCTTCTTGAGGTCGAACAGCCGCGCGTCCCAGGTCGGGATCTGCACGCCCCTGTAGCCGAGACCGGCCGCCCATTTGGTGATCGACGCCAGTGAGTTGAACGGCGCGGCGTCGCCCGCGAACTGCGCCAGAAACAGCCCAGGGCCCTTCATTGTCGTCGGCATCGCATCCTCCCTCATTTCTCTCTCGACCGAGCATAGCGCCGATTGGAAGCAGGGCCAGCCACTTTGGTCTTTTCTCAACGGGTGCTTGCACGCACCGCCATTCTGGTATTACCAAATGTGGAAATTTGGTCAAGCCGCGCAATGCGCCATCAAGACCCCAAAATCACCTGTTGCAGGCCTATATAT
>NZ_RZQY01000623.1:0-3659 GCF_003998575.1 Mesorhizobium sp. M7A.F.Ca.CA.001.10.2.1
ATCGGCAGGAACCAACTGATCCAGCGTCACCATCTCGAGCGCGGTCTGTTCAGGGGCGGGTCGCTTCAACATGACCCAGTGAATCAAAAACCCCCAGCAAATGCCAGGGGTTTGTCAGCAGTCTGAAAGGCCGGGTAATCCCTGGCCTTTTGTTATAATTGTCAGAGACTTAGAACTTGATCTTAAGGCCACCTGAAATCGCCGTGACCAGATCGTTGCCGAAGTCGTAGCTGACATCCGTGCCGGCGACGTATCCGTTCTCACCAGCCAACGCTCCAGAATGGCCGCTGGTCAGCACCCCAACCGCGCCGGCCAGACGCACTTCGATGTTCGGCTTGGGCGTAAAGGCGACGCCGCCGCCCAGTGTCCAGGTATCGGTCTGCGAGCCATAGCCATGCGACGTGCCGCGATCCCAGGAAAGCTGGCCGGCAGCACTCCACTGATCGTTGAACTTGTGGCCAATGCCGCCGGTAACTGTCCAGCCGTCACGATACATCAGGTCCAGCGAGGTGATCTGGCCCGAATGGAGAGCATCACCAGTGACGCATGCCCCTGCGGGGGTACCTACGACGCAAATCGGAACGCTCTGCAGCAGGCTCCAATTGACCCACTTGAGCGAACCGAAGGCGAGCCAGCCTGGCGCAATGCCTGACTGCAATTTCAATTCGACTGTATCCGGCATGTATTGCGTTGAGCCGTAGATCGGAAGCACCACGCTGCCAACATGCGTCAAATCCAGCGTGCCCGAGATATTGTCGAGCTTGACCCGCGAATTGTAGACGAGGCTGGCGCGCAGTGCGATCTCGGGGATTTCATAGGCCAGGCCGGCGCGCCAGCCCCAGCCGGTCCCCTTGAGATCGACACGCCCGGTACCCTGGAAATCCGGCACCAGCGGCGATATCAGGTCCTGCTTGAAGCCATAGACTTCCTGGTAGTAGACGCCGCCGATGAAGCGAACCTGGCCTTTGCCGGCGTCCATCTTGTAGGAGCAGGTTGTGGCGTAGTTGTTGCTTTTGATGTCGGTTTCCATGTTGGACTGGGCACCGGCCCAAAGACCCGGATTTGTGTGCGCACCCCAAGGCTGGGAATAGTCGAACATACAGTCGACACCCTGGACGATCTGCGCCTTGACGCCGATCCGCGGCACCCAATAGCTCTCGCTGTCCTTCGCCGTGCTGCCCAGAGGCGTCAAATCGCCGTCGAGCGGGTTGGTGTCCACCGCATTCTTGAGCTTGCGTTGCGGCATCACATAGGTCGATTCGGCTTCGGTCGCGAACGGAGCCGGATCGAACAGCAAATCGATATCGTAACCGCCGCGCTCCAGGCCGCCGGCATGTGCCGGATTCATCGCCGTCCCGATCAAAGCCAGCGAAAAGCAGCCCGCCCCCAGCAGCGCCTTCAGTCGCAGAATAGTCATGAAATGTCCTCCCCGAATTCGAGTGCATCAAGCTAGAACCAATTCAGGTTAACGGTGCAACAACGAATTCGCGGGCGTACATGTACACATTGGCCAGGCGCATTTTCGAGGAAATGCAACCTAGTGCGGCAAAGCCGAAAAATGGTCTGTGAAGGCTGAGCGGCTCTCAAAAAACAGAGAGAACCATCCAAAAAGGCTCGAAAACAGGCCTTTTTGGGGCTCCAGGAGCCCCATTGTTACATTATGGCAACAATGGGGCTAAAACTTCCGTTTACGTCAATATTAACGCAACGGCATCCAGATTTTCGACGCGAAAAACCAGCACTTTAGAGAGGGCTAAAGTCTCGCGAATCTATCCTCAACCGGCGTCGCGAACCCTGGCCAACGCGACCGACAGCTTGTCCTGCGCATCGCGGTATTCAGCGAGCTTTTCACGCTCGGCATCGACGATCTCGGCCGGCGCGCTGGCGACGAACCTCTCGTTCGACAGCTTCTTGTGCAGCCGCGCGATCTCCTCGGTCACCTTGGCCAATTCCTTCTGCAGCCGTGCTGCCTCGGCGACAAGGTCGATCAGGCTGCCAAGCGGCAGGCAGATCGTCGCCTCGTTGAGCACGATCTGCGCCGAACCCTTGGGCGCGACATCGGCAAGCGAGATGTCGCCGACCCGCGCCAGCCGCTTGATCGCCGATTCTTCGCGGACAAGCCGTTCGCGTGTCACAGCGTTGGCGCCGACCACGACGAGCGGTGCAATGGCTGCCGGCGGCACGTTCATCTCCGAGCGCACCGAGCGGATGCCGGAGACGAGATCGACCAGCCAATTGATGTCGGCTGCAGCCTCGGCGTCTTCGAAGTCCGGCGACGGCCACGCGGCGTGGCACAGCAGCGAGGGGCGTTGCTTGCCTTCGTCGGCGGTCTGTGCCCACAGTTCCTCGGTCATGAACGGCATCATCGGATGCAGCAGCTTGTAGATCTCGTCGAGCACGAAGGCGACGCAGGCTCGGCTTTCGGCTTTGGCCGCCTCGTCGGTGCCCATGAACACCGGCTTCAGCAATTCCAGATACCAGTCGCAGAACAGGTTCCAGACGAAGCGGTAGGCGGCACCCGCCGCCTCGTTGAAGCGGTATGAGGTGATGCCGTCGGTGATCTCGCGCGCCGCGCGCGTCAGCTCGGTCAGGATCCAGCGGTTGACCGCCAGCCTGGCGTCGTTCAGCCAGAAATCGTCATTGCGCGCGACCTCGTTCATTTCGGCAAAACGCGTCGCGTTCCACAGCTTGGTGCCGAAATTGCGATAGCCGGCGATGCGCGCCGGATCGAGCTTCACGTCACGGCCTTGCGCCGCCATCACCGTCAGGGTGAAGCGCAGCGCGTCGGCGCCGTATTCGTCGATAAGGTCGAGCGGATCGATGACGTTGCCTTTCGACTTCGACATCTTCTGCCCGTTCTTGTCGCGCACCAGCGCATGGACATAGACGGTGTGGAACGGCTCCTCGTCCATGAAGTGCAGGCCCATCATCATCATGCGGGCGACCCAGAAGAAGATGATGTCGAAGCCTGTCACCAGCACGTCGGTCTGGTAGTAGGTCTTCAGCTCGGGCGTCTCGTCCGGCCATCCCAGCGTCGAAAACGGCCACAGCGCCGATGAGAACCAGGTGTCCAGCACATCCTCGTCGCGGGTCAGGATCTCGCCCGGCTTGAAGTTCTCCAGCTTGGCCTCGACCCAGGCCTTCCACGGTCCTTCCAGCGCCAGATAAAATTCGATCGCGGCGCTCAGCGCCTCTTCCTCGGTCTTCTCGACGAAGACGCGCCCGTCCGGCCCGTACCAGGCCGGGATCTGATGACCCCACCACAGCTGGCGCGAGATGCACCAGGGCTGGATGTTCTCCATCCAGTCGAAATAGGTCTTTTCCCAGTTCTTCGGCACGAAGTTCGTGCGACCTTCGCGCACGGAAGCGATTGCCGGCTTGGCCAGTTCCGCCGCATTGGCATACCACTGCTCGGTCAGGAACGGCTCGATCGGCACGCCGCCGCGATCGCCATGCGGCACCGCGTGGCGATGCGGCTCGACCTTTTCGAGGAAGCCGCCCTCTTCCATCAGTTCGACGATCTTCTTGCGCGCGACGAAGCGATCGAGGCCATCGAGTTCGTCCCAGACAAGCTGGCGCTCCGGCGTCACCTCGAGACCGGCAAGGAAATCCTCATTGTTCCTGAGGCTCACCGCCGCCTCCGTGGTCAGGATATTGAT
>NZ_RZQY01000624.1:0-3654 GCF_003998575.1 Mesorhizobium sp. M7A.F.Ca.CA.001.10.2.1
GACAGCTATGTTCCGCATGTCGTCGGCGGCGTGAAGTACACGCAGGGCTGGGGCGCCATCACCGGTGTCGTCGCTTATGACAGCAACTACGAAGAAGTGGCCGGCAAGGTTCGCCTGGATGTGAACGTCTCCAACGAACTCTCGCTGTTCATCATGGGCGGCTACGGCTCGGACGATAACCTCAACGACAACCTCGGCAATCATGTCGACGCCAACGGTCGCGGCTTCTACAAGATGTGGGGTGGCAATTGGGCAGTGTGGGGCGGTGGCACCTACAAGTTCAACGAAAAAACCTCGTTCAACGCCCAGGTGTCCGCTGACGACTGGAAGAACGTCGGTGTTGCCGCGAACATCGCTTATGACGTTGTTCCGGGCTTCACCGTCACGGCCGAAGTCGACTACCTCCATGCAGGCCGATTTGGCGATGTCAACTATGTTAACCCATCGTTCACCCCGGCCGATAAGAAGAACAGCATCGGCGGCCTCCTCCGCTTCCAGCGCTCGTTCTAATATATTTCGACTTGTCGAAATCGAAACCCGGCGGGTAACCGCCGGGTTTTTCGCGCCGGATTTTCAGGGGCCTCGGCAAATGCAACTGTGCTGCCCCGCGGCCGAGCCTTGCACTTCTTGAAGGGTTTGCGGCCAACAGTAGCCAGCCGCCGAGGCGGAGCCCTGACAGCTTCGGCAACCAGGCTATTTGCCAGTCCGGCAACGCCTGAGATTTCGCGCCAAGCGCTTCGAGCGCCGACCAGCAGAAAATAATCGGCCAACCGGCGATTGCATTTGGGATCGTCGGGTGCGGAATCACGCGCATCCCTGCGCTTCTTCAGCTCAGCAGTGCCAACCAAATCGAGGTGACGTGCATGAGAGGCACGTCAGCCCCGTTTGAATTACGTCTCCGCCAAGTCGCCCAAAGCATCGATTAGCGGCTGGATCTCGCCTTCATAATTCTTCCAGCGCTTGACAGACGATTTGTAGATGGGTTGGCGAACCTGCCAGCGGCTGGGCGTGTTGACCGAACCATCCCTGTCGAAAAAACGCAGGCAGGCGTCATCCCAGGGCAGCCCAAGGTAATCTATGAGGCGGCGTGACTGCGCCTCCTGATCCTCGACGAGCGTTTCGTAGCGGTTTTCGAAGATCAGGCCCGGGAAAACCTCGTTCCAATGCTGCATCAGACGGTCATATTCGCGATAGTACAGACCGAGTGTCTTCAGGTCGGTGTTGTAACTGTGCCCCTCGCCGAATTTCAAGACATAGCAAGAGACGCAATTGTCGATCGCGTCACGGCGGCAATGGATGATCTTTGCGTTGGGGAAGAGAAGGCCAATCAAACCGATCAGTTCAAAATTATGCGGCATCTTATCGACGATCCTAAGTGCCGCGGGCGCCCGCTCCTTCAGATAGGACAAATGCTCCTCGGCCAATGTTCGGGACAAGCCTTTTGTGATCGACGCGACCGCCGAGTCCAAATCTCCGGCTGACGACCTTCTGAGTTCAATCGCATTCGCCACCCGCCTAAGCTTCATTAGTTCGCCCGCGCCGTGTACATCAGGATGACTGGCGCAGATCTGTTCCGTAAGAGTTGTGCCTGAGCGAGGCATGCCGACCACGAACACGGGAATTTCCGAAGGATTTCCGTAATCGGCCTTGGCAGCCAGCATCTCAGGCGTGAAGGTCGCAATCAGTGAGTCTATCCAGCGACGGTATTGGTCGATATCGAAGTTGCGGCCTGATGCCTGTTTCGACTTGTTGAAATGGTCGAATGCATCCTTATAGCGTTTGAGATCATTCAGCACCTTGCCGGCCGCCAGATGAAGGTTCTCGGCACCATCCGGTTCAAGCTTCGGATTTCCAAGTTCGCCAAGAATGGCTTTGAGCTCCTTAGGCTCTTCGGTGAATTTTTGTGTCTGCACGAGGTCATTGTACGCCGCCGGCACCTTGATACGACGTTCGATTGCCTCCTGAAGATAGGCGGCAGCTTCAACCATCCGTCCCACGCTGGTGAGCGCGCGAGCCAGTCCGATCCGCACCTTTGGATGATCCCGGTTTATTTTTAGTGCCTTCTCATAAAGCGGCAAAGCCATCTCAGGTTTGTCAAAGTCGATATAAGCGTCCCCCAATGCACAAAGTGCTTCGATAAGATCTGGCTGCAACTCCAAGGCGTATTGCATATGTCTGATTGCTGGCGAATATTCGCTGACCTTCACATAGGCCGAAGCCAGCCCAAGGTGGTAGTAAGGGTTTTTTGGCTCCTCGCCGACCGCGCGTGCGAAATATCGCAAGGCCGCCTCATCGTCGTAGCCCAGGCACACGGTCCCCAAGATATACAGGGCAAGTGGATGGTTGGGCGTACGCGCCAGAACTTGCAGGCATAAGTCCTGAGCTTCGCCGAGCCGTTTGACTTGCTGAAACTGATATGCCTGCTGCAGCAACGCCTCGTCGGCCTGCGCACGCGAAAGCGAATTCGCTTTCGGAAGATTCGGTTGCGGGAATTTGGGTTTCGGTCCGGTTTGGACCTTCAGGTGCTTGGACCAGGCAGGCGGCAGACGATTGTTCATTGCGTCTCGCTAGCAAAAAGATACGCAGGAATCCAGCGTTACGATTGCGGACCGCCGGGTGCTTGCACGGCCAAGTCGGCCACGCTAGCAAGAAGGCCCTTTTTCAAGCGAGCTTCCGCCATGCACCAGCGCCCTCCCCTCATGCCGCTCATCGCAGCGCTTCCTTCGACGGTGCCGTTTGTCGGCCCCGAAGCGCAGGAGCGCGAGCGTGGCCGCGCTTTCCGCGCCCGCATCGGCGCCAATGAGAGCAGCTTTGGTCCCTCGCCGCGCGTCACCGCCCGGATGGCCGAGATCGCCGGCGACATGTGGATGTATTGCGATCCCGACAATCACGATCTGAAGGTGGCGGTCGCCGCGCATCACGGCGTAGAGGCCGAGAACGTCGTTGTCGGCGAAGGCATAGATGGCCTGCTCAGCCTGGTGGCACGCATGTATGTCGCGCCTGGTGACGCGGTGGTTACCTCGCTCGGCGCTTACCCGACCTTCAACTTCCACATTGCCGGTGTCGGCGGGCGGCTGGTGACAGTCCCTTACGAGAACGACCGGGAAAGCCTGGATGGCCTGCTGGCGGCGGTGCGTAGGGACAAGGCCCCGCTGGTCTATCTCTCCAACCCCGACAATCCAATGGGTAGCTGGTGGGAGGCGAGCGAGATCATCCGCTTCATCGAGGCGCTGCCGCAAACCACCATGCTGGTGCTCGACGAGGCCTATGGCGAACTCGGGCCGGCCTCGGCGATGCCGCCGATCGATATCTCCAGGCCAAACGTCATCCGCATGCGCACCTTCTCGAAGGCGTACGGGCTGGCGGGCATACGCTGCGGCTATGCGATCGCCGAGGCCCAGGTGATCCGCGACTTCGAGAAGATCCGCAACCATTATGGCGTCAGCCGCATGGCGCAGATCGCCGGCGTCGAGGCGCTCGCCGATCAGGACTATCTGCAAAGCGTGGTGGCGCGGGTCGCGGCCGGCCGCCGACGCATCGCAGGCATTGCCGAGGCAAATGGCCTGAAGCCGCTGGCGTCGGCGACCAACTTCGTCACCATCGATTGCGGCGGCGATAGCGCTTTCGCGCTGAAAGTTCTGCAAGGTCTGCTGT
>NZ_RZQY01000625.1:0-3652 GCF_003998575.1 Mesorhizobium sp. M7A.F.Ca.CA.001.10.2.1
CCTGTGGACCCTTCAAGACGGTGCTCGGTCCGGGCGCCGATGCCGATCACTCCCTGCATTTCCATCTCGATCTCGAACCGAGACGGCATGGCGGGACGTTCTGCCAATAGCCGAAAGCGCACTCAGGAATTGGGCTAAATCTATTGCAGAGCGCTCGGCGGGAGCGGCTTGTCGATCTCGGCCCTCATGATCAAAACACCACGTGTAAAATCATCAAAATCTTCGATACTCATGCTGCAAGTCTCTTGGACGAAACTTTTATGCCGGAATTGAACCACAACATACTTCTGCTGATCCCTGTCCAGCTTCAGAAGAAAGGCAAACGAATAGGGACTCCTGCGTAAAGTTACATACACTTCACGCAGATCCCGGGCGGTGAAGAACCGTTTTATCGTACGCCAGATCGACATTTACCCCTCCAACCGCAATTATTATAAAACTAGTAGGCGCCTTGTCGAAGATGAATTGCCCTCGCCGATGATCCGCGTGCCGCAATTCGGCCGCAGGCATGAACGCGGGCGCTGAGTTTTCCTTTACCCTTGATCGTTAAAATGCCGGATATCCATCAACGGGATTCCGCCAATGGCCGGCAAATTTCGGGCCGTGTTTTTCGCCACCGCGCGCCAGACAAAATATGCAGCAATGCTGACCGCCGGCCTGGCGCTGGCGGCGCTTTCCGCCTGCAACACCGGCAGTGTGCTGTCGCTGCAGCCGGCCGTCGACGTCGGCGCGCAGACGGCTGCCGTGCCGCAATATGCCGGCATGCAGAAGCTTGTCCCTTCCAATCCATACATGACGCAGGCCGCTTATCCGCGCATGGACGAGCCGATGTCGCCCGTCGAGCAGATGCCGGCCAGCGAAACCGACTGCCGGCAGCAATTGAAGCGTCTCGATGTCGCCTACACCGACCTGGCGCCGATCCATGAAGGCCAGTGCGGCATCGATTATCCGGTCAAGGTTTCGGCCATCGGCAACATCCAGATGAAACCCGCGGCAACCCTGACCTGCGACATGGCCGCCACCTTTGCCGGCTGGACGAAGAACGAGCTCGTCCCCTCCGCCCGCTGGCGCTATTTCTCCGGCGTCAAGACCATCCACCAGGGCTCCAGCTATTCCTGCCGCAGGATTGCCGGCGAAGGTGTCCTGTCCGAGCATGGCAAGGGAAATGCGCTCGACGTCATGAGCATCGAACTCAACAATGGCGACGACATTGACGTGCGTAAGCCCGGCCTGTTCGCTTTCCGCACCCGCGGCTTCCTCAACAATGTGCGCGCCGACGGCTGCCAGTACTTCACCACCGTGCTCGGCCCCGGCTACAATTACGACCACCGCAACCATTTCCATTTCGACATCAAGAACCGCAAAAACGGTTATCGCGCCTGCCGTTAGGAAGAGATCAGCCTAATCGGCGCCACCGGTTGAAGCGGCGATCTGCCGTGCAACCAAGTCCTGGATGCGCCAGAGATTCCGGTCGCGGATGCCGCTCTCTTCAAGCTTGCTCACGGTCCTGAACAAATACTGCGCCGAAGAGCCCCAATGACCGGCAGCCCGCGCCAGCGTGTCGGCAACCTGCTCCAACGGCAACCGGCCGGCATAGGCGCTGCCGTCCGGCGCGGCGACGAAAGCCAAGGCACGCAGCGGCCCGTCCCTGGTCTTGACCTTGATCCAGCATGGCACGTTGGTTGGCGGGTTGGCATCGATCTCGCGGCGCATCAACTGGCCGAGTTGCCCGAAATGATCTTCCGCGGGCAGCCGATAGACGATGCCGCTGCAGCTGCCGCCTCGATCGAGCGCCAGCATCAGGGCCGGCAAATCGCGGGTTCCGCGCCAGCGGGTCAGCTTCAGGCAGAACGAGCGGTGCCATCCCGGCGCCGTGGCCGGGCGCTGCTCGACATAGGCGAATTCGGGGTTCCAGATCAACGACCCGTAGGCAAAGACCCAAAGCGTCTCGGGACGATGCTGCAAAAGCAGCTTTTCGACCAGGCCATCGAACTCCACATCGGTGTGCTCGCTGGTTCCGGGCTCTGGCCCGGGATCAGGCTCGACACGCTCAACTTGCGCGACAAGCTCGGCGGTCAACGCCATTGGCTTGCGGCCTGCCGGCTTCCGCTCCATTGCTGCCCCCGCGAGGAAACGATGCCCACGATAGACCGGCGGCGCGCTGCTGGCCATTGATTTCCAGGGTCCGTCAGGCAACAGATACCGCACGGATCGGGCGGCGTTCATGAGCCAGCGAAGTTTTCGGCGACGCGTTGCAATCTGGGTGGCGACCTTGCTGGCCGCCTATCTGGCGCTCGCCTATTTCGCCGCACCGGAATTCTGGACGTTTCACGATCGCGGCTTTCGCAAGCACAGCTTCGAGATGGTGACGCACACGCCACAAGGCATTCCGGGCGATCCCATCAATGTCGGTCTTGTCGGTACGCGAAAGGAAGTAGTGCACGCCTTCGCCGTCGCCGGCTGGGACACCGCCGACGCCGTGACCCTGAAGACCGCGATCGAGATCGGTGAAAGCGTGCTGTTCGACCACCCCTACCCCGATGCGCCGGTCAGCAGGCTGCTGTTCGATGGCCGCGCCCAGGATCTCGCCTTCGAAAAGCCGGAGGGCCTCAGCGCCGACCGCCGGCATCATGTCCGCTTCTGGCAGACCGATGCAAGCGGCGACGATGGCCGGCCGCTGTGGCTGGGCTCGGCCAGCTTCGATCGCGGCGTCGGCCTCAGCCACGACACCGGCGCCGTCACCCACCATATCGGCCCCGACATCGACGCCGAGCGCGATTTCCTGATGCGCGACCTGGCCACCGCCGGCACGCTGATCTCGACCAGCGATATATCGGGCGTCGGCGCCACCAGTACGGGACGCAATGGCGGCGGCGATCCCTATTTCACGGATGGCGAGGCAATTGTCGGCGTGTTGAAGCAGTTGCCCTGACCATCGCAAAAGTCAGTTCGTGGTGATCACGATCTTGCCGAACGGCCCTTTCTCCAGATGCTGCAAGGCTTGCGGCACCTCGTCGAAGCCAAAGAGCTTGTCGATGACCGGCTTGATCGCCAGCGCCTCGATCGCCTGATTCATACGTTCGAAGGCGCGGCGATGGCCAACCGACAGGCCCTGCACGGTGATGCGGTTGCGCATGAAGGGCATGATAGGGAAGCTGAGCTCCATCGCGCCCAACAGGCCGATGATCGACAGCCGACCGTCGGCGGCGAGCGCATTCAGCGATCGCCGTGCATTGTCGCCGCCGACCATTTCCAGCACGTGGTTGACGCCCAGCCCATTCGTCAGCTCACGCACGGCCTCATCCCAGGCCGGTTGCGTGCGGTAGTTGATCCCTTGCCAGGCGCCGAGCTTTCTCGCCCGCTCAAGCTTTTCATCGCTGCTTGAGGTGACGATGGCGCGCAGGCCGAACGCGGTGGCGAACTGCAGCGCAAACAGCGACACGCCGCCGGTGCCCTGGATCAGAATGGTCTGGCCCGGCACCGGTCTGGTCGCTTCGGCCATGGCGAACCAGGCCGTCAGCGCCGCGATCGGCAATGTCGCGGCCTCGAAATCGCCGAGCGATGGCGGCGCCAGCACCGCGGCGTCCTCGCCGAGAATGACATGGTCGGAAAGCATGCCCGACAGCGACGACCCCAGCGTGTGCTTATGCAG
>NZ_RZQY01000626.1:0-3640 GCF_003998575.1 Mesorhizobium sp. M7A.F.Ca.CA.001.10.2.1
GGTTGCAGGTGTCCATGTCCCGATAGCGAATGGCCAGCGCCATCGCGTAGGTGGGCGCGCCTTCGTCGCGCGCCGTACCGTCGAGAACGCGCACTTCCTCAGCGCCGGGAAACTGAGTCCAGAGCGGCACCAGCCGGTCCCTGACGAAGCGCCGGAACTCGCTCTCTTGTCCGGGATGGATTTCACCTTCGAAGAGGGCGTAGCGAATGATCATGGCGAGGCTTTCCTGATTGTGTGCTTGTGACGTCTGTCGGCTTGCGGGCGCATCGGGTGATACGCCCGCCTTGGTGCGTGCTTATTTGCCCCAGATTTTCTTGTACTGGTCGCGGTAGCCATTTTCGGGGTCGAAGGCATTCTTCGGGCCACCGTCGAACTCGACATTGTCGGCCGTCACCACATGCAGCGGCGACAGATAGCCCGACCATTTTTCACCGGCGATGGCGCGGTTCAGTTCGTCGACCAGTTGCCAGCCCTGCAGGTTGAGCGGTTCGGCGACCGTCACCTTCTGGAACTGGCCGGCGCGGATGCGCTGATAGGCCGATTCCGAACCGTCGCCGGCGGCGACATTGATCGGCGCGTCCGTGCCGGCCTTGCCGGCGGCGGCCAGAGAAGGTCCCATGAAGTCGAAATAGAGGTCGTTGATCGCCAGCGAGTGCGTCCAGGCATCGCCGTATTTCTGCAGCAGCGACGTGGTCAGCTGCGGCATGCGCTGCGAGGTCTCGGCGATCGGCGTGTCGACATATTCGAGCACCTTGCCGCCCAGCCGCTCGATTTCGGCCTTCATCATGTCGGCCTTGGCGATGGCGATGGCGTAGGTCGAATCGGTGAAGATCACGACGCCGGGTTTGCCCTTGGCATCGGTGTAGGCCCAGTCGGCCGCAGCCGTGGAGACCTGCATGGCGTCGGTCGAGACATTGGCGAAGACGCCGCTCTTTTCGTCAGGTCCGATCACCGGTCCGGCATGCCAGGAAACCAGCGGGATGCCGGCGGCCTTAGCCTGTTCCAGCGCCGGCGCCTGCTCGACAGCGTCGAAACCGTTAATGACGATGCCATTCGGCTTCAACGCCATCGCCTGGCCGAAGGCGGCGGTGCGGCCACCGATCGAGCCGGCGCCGTCGATCACCTTGACCTCCCAGCCGATCGCCTTGGCTGCCTCCTCTACGCCGGTGGTGACGCCCAGAATGCCGCCGTTCTTGAGGTCACCCGCGAGCACGACGATCGTCTTGCCCGGCTGCGCCTTCGGACCGGTGGTCGGGCCGTCCCAGGCGGTTACTTTCTGCGCATATTTTTCGACCACCGCCATGGCGTCGGCCATCGCGTCTGCGCGTGCGTGGCCGGCGAACAGGACTGGAGCAGCGACGGTCGTGGCCATCAAGGCGACGGATGATTTCAGAAGTGTTCTGCGTTGCATGTTGGTACCTCCCCTGGTTTCAAAAAAGTTATCTGGTCTTTCCGGAACTCGATTTCGGCGCCAGGTCACTGGCTGATCTGCCCAGCCACCGGGCTCAGGCCGGCTGGATGCGCGTTGACATAGATGGAATAGAGCGACGTCTGGGCGGTGATGTAGAGGCGGTTGCGCTTCGGACCGCCGAAGCACAGATTGGAGACGATTTCGGGAACCGGGATGCGCCCGATAAGCGTCCCGTCCGGCGCGTAGACGCGAACCGCGTCGGCGCTCGAGGCCCAGATATTGCCATTGCGATCGACGCGGAACCCGTCGAAGAACCCTGCCTCGCATTCGGCCAGCGTGCCGCGCGACCGCAGCGAGCGTCCGTCCGCAGCGACGTCATAGGTCTTGATCGCACGCGGCAGGCCCTGAACATGGCTTGCGCCGGTATCCGACACGTAGAGGATGCTCTCGTCGGGCGAAAAAGCCAGCCCGTTCGGCTGCACCAGATCGGCGATGACCGCACTCACCTCGCCGGTTGCTTCATCGAACCGGTAGACATGCGATGCGCCGATCTCCGGCCGGGCAATCATGCCTTCATAGTGGCTGTCGATGCCGTAGACTGGATCGGTGAACCAGATCGTCCCATCGGATTTGACCACCACATCGTTGGGCGAATTGAGCCGCTTGCCGTCGATGGTTTCGACAAGCGGCTGCCAGCGCCCATCATGTTCGAGCCGGGAGACGCGACGGCCGCGATGCTCGCAGGCGACGACGCGGCCTTGGCCATCGAGCGTGTGGCCGTTCTGGTTGTTGCAAGGGGTTTCGAAGACACTGACCGAACCGTCGCTTTCGTCGTAGCGCAGCAGCCTGTCGTTGGGGATGTCCGACCACAGCAAATGCTTTGCCGCGGGAACATAGACCGGCCCCTCGGCCCAGCGGCTGCCGGTCCACAGCCGTTCGAGCTTGGCATGCCCGATCGTCAGCTTTCGGAAGCGGTCGTCCAGAATCTCGTAGTCGCTCATTTCATGGATCCCGGGATGGTTCGGCTGGTCACTTCGAGGACTGCTCTGCGGTCTTGGTCCTGGCCCTGTGCGCCGCGCCGCGCTTGCGCTGGGCGTAGCCGGCAATACCGATGGCGACGAGCAGCGTCACGCCGTTGAACAGCGGTTCGACGAAGAAAGAGCCGCCGAACTGCTGGATGCCGGAAATGCCGACCGCCAGGATGACGACGCCCGTCATCGTGCCCCAGACATTGACGCGTCCAGGCTTGATGGTGGTCGAGCCGAGAAAGGCGCCGACCAGGGCCGGCAGAAGATATTCCAGCCCGACGCTGGCCTGGCCGATGCGCAGCTTGGAGGCGAGCAGGACGCCTGTCAGTGCCGTCAGGAAACCCGACGAAATGAAGGCGCCGATGACGAAGCGGCGCACCGGAATGCCGTTCAGCGCAGCAGCCTTCGGATTGGCGCCGATGGCATAGACGTAGCGGCCGATCGGCAGATATTCGAGGATGATCCACAGCGAGACGGCAATCGCCAAGACATAGAGGCCGGTGATCGGCAGGCCGAACACCATCGTGCCGTTGAGCGCATAGAAGCCGTCGGGCAACACGCCGACGACCTGCCGCCCGCCAGTGTGCCAGAGCGCCAGAGCGTAGAGCACGGTGCCGGTGCCGAGCGTGGCGATGAAGGAGTCGATGCGGGCGACTTCCACCAGCAGTCCGTTGAGGAAGCCGGTTGCAGCGCCGAGAAGCAGCACGACGATCACCGCCAGCGGCCACGGAACGCCGAACATGGTCTGCAGGCTGATGGCAAGGATGTGCCACAGCACGATGCCGTAGCCGACGGTGAGGTCGATGCGCCCGGACGCCATCGGAATCATCGCCGCGAGCGACAGCAGGGCGATGATCGCCTTGTCGGAGATGATCGAGCGCAAATTGAGCAGGGTCGGAAAGGTGTTCGGCAGCAGGATCGAAAACAACAGGATGAGCAGCGCCGTCAGGATCACCAGCCCGTAGACCGGCAGCAGCCGGACGATCTTCTGCCCCAAAGGCAAACCCGCCATTTCGCCACGGGTTGGTTCAAGTGCACTGGATTCGATCGATTGCATGGGTTCGCTCCCAGAAAATTCAGGCGGCTTCGGAAGCCGATGCCGCAATGATCACGGCGGATGTGGTCAGGTCGTTGCCGGTGAGTTCGCGCACGATCTGTCCGCGCGAAAACACCAAGGCGCGGTGGCAGATATGGGCGATCT
>NZ_RZQY01000627.1:0-3636 GCF_003998575.1 Mesorhizobium sp. M7A.F.Ca.CA.001.10.2.1
GAGATGGTCGCCGGCCAAAAGCGAAACGGGGAAAAGCGCGCAATTCCCGCCGTTTGCTTCACCGAGCCGGAACTCGTCACCGCTGGTCTTTCGCCGGAAGAGGCCAGGGCTCTGGGCGGCGAGATCAAGATCGGCATGTTCCCGTTCGCCGCCAACGGCCGGGCGATGACGAAGCTGGGCGAAGACGGCTTCGTCCGCGTGGTGGCGCGGGCGGACAACCATCTGGTGCTCGGCATCCAGGCGGTCGGGCAGGGCGTGTCGGAACTGGCGGCGGCTTTTGGCCTGGCGCTGGAGATGGGCGCCAGGCTGGAGGACATTGCCGGCACCATCCATGCCCATCCGACGCAAGGCGAGGGATTCCAGGAAGCGGCGCTCAAGGCGCTGGGGCACGCGCTGCATGTTTGATTCGTGACAGTGCAAAGGCGGTGATGCTGGCGGGACACTCGCCCCCCTCTGTCCTGCCGGACATCTCCCCCTCAAGGGGGGAGATCAGCAGTTTCGGGCAACCCGCCTCTTCCAAGACTTTGAAAATTGGCGAAATCTAAGATGACAGCCTATCTCCCCCCTAGAGGGGGAGATGCCCGGCAGGGCAGAGGGGGGCAGCCTCTCACAAGAGAGAGACGCTGATCACCCCGCCAGCCGGCTCACCATCTCATGCTGCGCATAGGCGCGGCCGAAGCGGTTGGCCAGAAACGCGTCGAGCGCGATGTCTTCCTGCTTGATGAAGCCCGTGGCCGGCAGGCTGCCGTCGGCGAGCATGTCGAGCACGGCGCAGATGCCGGACGCCGTGGTGATCTGGATGGCGCTGCGCACCTGATCGCCGATGCGCCTGGAGTAGATCTTGTTGGCGTAGGTCTCCTGCAGCAGGCGGCCGTTCTTGCGGCCGGAGACGGTGACGAAGACGATGACCACGTCCTGCAGCGTCGCCGGCAGCGCGCTCTCGAAAATGTCTTTCAGCACGTCACGGCGGTGGCGCAGGCCGAGATCGTTGAGCAGCGCCTTCATGATCGCGGCGTGGCCGGGATAGCGGATGGTGCGGTAGTTCAGCGTGCGCACTCTGCCCTTCAGCGTCTCGGCCAGCGTGCCAAGGCCGCCGGAGGTGTTGAACGCTTCGTAGGTGACGCCGTCGAGCGAGAACTCCTCGCGCTCTTCCAGTGGCGGCACCTCGACCAGCTCGCCTTCGACGATCGCCTCGCAGGGCTCGCAATATTCGTTGATGACGCCGTCGGTGCTCCAGGTCAGATTGTAGTTCAGTGCATTGGAGGGATATTGCGGCAGGGCGCCGACGCGCATGCGCACGCTCTCCAGCGAATCGAACCGGCTGGCGAGATCGTTGGCGACGATCGAGATGAAGCCCGGCGCCAGGCCGCATTGCGGAATGAAGGCGCTTCTGCCCGAAACCGCCAGTTCCTTGACGCGGCGGGTCGAGACGACATCCTCGGTCAGGTCGAGATAGTGCACGCCGGCACAGGCCGCCGCTTCGGCGATGCGGGTGGTCAGATGGAAGGGAGCGGCGCTGAGCACCGCGAATTTGCCGGCGAGTGCGGCTTCAAGCGTGCCGGATGCTTCGATGTCGAGCTCAAGCGTCGCAACCGTGGCCGGCAGTTCGGCAGCAGCGAACTGTGCTGCCGAGCGGTCGACGAGCGTGACCTGATAATCCCCCTTGGCGGCGAGCATCTCGGCAATGGTCGAGCCGATCTTTCCGGCGCCGACAACGACAATTTTCTTCATGGCCGATCCCTCACTGATTGTGAGCCCAGATTCGCAGCTTGCCCGTCGAATGGAAGCGTGGTTTGGTTCGAAACGAAACCGTTGATTGGACAGTCTGCCGGGAAGAATCGTCGAAATGCTCAGTGACGCCGAACAGGCCCTGCTTTCCCTGCTGCGCGAGAATGCGCGCGCCTCGACCGCCGAGCTGGCGCGGCGGCTTGGCGTCTCGCGGACCACGGTGCAGAGCCGGATCGAACGGCTGGAGCAGCGCGGCATCATATCAGGCTATGGTGTGCGACTGGCGCCGGACTATGAGCAGGGGCTGGTGCGGGCGCATGTACTGCTCACCGTGACGCCCAAGCTCGCCGACAAGGTGGTGCGCGGCATGCGCGCCCTGACGACGGTCCGGACGCTGCATTCGGTCAGCGGCAATTTCGACATGATCGTCATCGTCGACGCACCATCGATCCGCGACCTCGACATGCTGCTCGACCAGATCGGCGCCATGGACGGGGTCGAGCGGACCCTGTCGTCGATCATCCTGTCGACGCGGATCGATCGGTGAAGCTGCTGGTCTCCCCCCTCGAGGGGGAGATGGCCGGCAGGCCAGAGGGGGTCGGTTCGACCGGATGCGACCTCCTTTCGACAGATGGGCGTTAGCGCTTCACGCGAGGCGACCCCCTCTGTCGCCTGCGGCGACATCTCCCCCTCAAGGGGGGAGAAAACTCACCGCCACCTCAAGCCCAGGGCGACAATCCTCAAGCGTGATCGATGCGCCATGCAGATCGGCAATCGCTCGCACAAGGCTGAGACCCAGCCCGCTGCCCCATGTCGACCGGCTATGGTCCAGCCGATAAAGCCGCTGAAACACTTTTTCATGTTCGTCGGCGGGAATGCCGGGACCGTTGTCGGCGACGCCGGCAACGACGCGTTCGTCCTGGCGCCCCACCGACAGCTTTATCGTCGTGCCCGATGGACAATGGCGCAGCGCGTTCTCGACCAGATTGGCGAACATCTGCGTCAACAGCTCGCGATCGCCATGGATCCGGTCCGTCGTTTCCGGTGGTTGCGCCAACGACAGCGACTTTCCGTCGTCCTCGGCAACATCGGCATAGATCTCGGCGATGGTCTGCAGCACCTCGCCCAGATCGACATCGGTGAACCGCGCCCGGCGGGCGCCGGCTTCGATCTGCGCGATGCGCAGCAGCGCATCGAAGGTCTCGTTGATCTGCAGGCTTTCGGCATGCGCCTCGGCCAGTTCGCGGGCGACCTTTTGACCTGACAGGTTCTTTTCGGACGCGGTGTCGAGGATCATCTGCAGCCGGTTGAGCGGCGTCTTCAGGTCGTGGGCGATGTTGGCGCTGACCTGTTTCATGCCTTCGACCAGTGCCGACAGGCGGTCGAGCGCGGCATTGACCTGGCTGGAGACGATGTCGATGTCGTCGCCCTTGCCGGTCAGCGGAATGCGGGTGTCCAGCCGTCCATGCGAGACATCCACCATGGTGGCGGCAATGCCGTCGAGACGGCGCTGGACCCGCGAGGCCAGCAGGGCGCCGCCGGCGACCGCCAGCCCGGTGATGATCAGGGTTCCCCAGCCAAAGCTCATCAGCACGATCCTCTCCAGCTCCTCCGTCTCGGAAAGGCTGAAGGCGACGGTCAGGGTGTTGCCGCCGACGGGGCCGGAATAGGCGCGGTACTCGGCGCCGGGCGGCACGCCGGGCATTTCGGTGTCGAACATCGAGAAACCGTCGGGAAGCCCTGCCGCGGTGAAGTTGCCGGCCAGGCGATTGCCCGTCGCGTCGGTCAGCGAAAACAGCTGCTCCTTTTTGAGGCTGCGCAGGGAGTGGCTGCCGACGGTCTCAACCAGCTCCTTGAGATCGTTCTCGGCATAGGTCGCGGCGACGACCGCGTAGGTCTCCTTGATGG
>NZ_RZQY01000628.1:0-3636 GCF_003998575.1 Mesorhizobium sp. M7A.F.Ca.CA.001.10.2.1
GCAGGTCGTTCGCCACGAGCTTCAGCCGGCCTTCGGCAGGTTGCGGCCGATTTCATCCAGCCGCTTCTGCAGGGCAAGCTTGTCGACCATGCTCATCGGCAGGCTGATGAAGATCGAAATCCGGTTGTTGAGCATGCGATAGGCTTCGGCAAAGGCCAGATGTTTTTCGGCATCGGTGCCCTCCGCGTCAGCCGGATCAGGCACGCCCCAATGTGCGGTCATCGGCTGTCCTGGCCAGACAGGGCACGATTCATTGGCGGCGTTGTCGCAGACCGTGAAAACGAAATTCATCTCCGGCGCACCGGGAACCGCGAATTCTTCCCAGTCCTTCGAACGGGCAAAGGACGTGTCGTAATTGAGGTTCTTCAGAAGCTGGAGCGTGTAGGGATGCACCGCCCCTTTGGGATGCGACCCGGCCGAATAGGCCTTGAACTTGCCGGCGCCAATACGATTGAGAATCGCCTCTGCGATGATCGACCTCGCCGAATTGCCGGTGCAGAGGAAAAGAACGTTGTACGGTTCGCTCATGGTGCATGCCTCCCTTCTAGCATTTGCAGGTTACCGCCTGGATCACGGGCTGGCAGAGCTCCGGCGCGCCATTGCAGCAATCTTCCATCAGATAGGCCAGCAGGTCGCGCAGGCCGGTCATGTCGGCGACATAGCGCACGGTCCTTCCGTCGCGTTCGGGACGGATCAGCCCGGCATGGGCGAGCACCTTCAGATGCGCCGACATGGTGTTCTGGACCGTGTCCAGCCTCGTGGCGATCTCGCCCGCCGGAATGCCTTCCGGACCGGCACGCACGAGCAGCCGGAAGACATCCAGCCGCGTCTCCTGGCCAAGTGCGGCCAGCGCGTTCAAAGTGCTTTTCTTATCCATATATCCGAATCCTTGGATTTATGGATATCGGCTTCCCAGCGATCTGTAAAGCGTGTCCGCCGCCATCATGTGACGGCAAGCACCTTTCCCGTATCGTGCTGGCGCACGAAGTCCACGCGGGCGCCGTCCCAATGGTAGCTGTAGTGGCGACCCTGCACTGGAATGGTAATGACATCGGGCCAGAAGATGCCGATGCAGCCGCCGCCCGGCATGCGCACGCTGTTCCACACCAGTCCGTCGCTGCCTCCTGCCCGCAGCGCCCGCCCTTCCGCCTGCGAGGCGGAATAGTCGTCCGGGTCGAGCACGCCGGGCACGGCGTTGACGTCATCGAGGTCGCGGTCGACGCTGCCGATCAGCACGCGGAAATCCGCCGTCCAGCCCGGCCCCTCGTTGGTGGCGCGCATGAATTTCTGATGATGGTGGATGGTTTCGGCCAGAGCGACGTCCTCACTGTCGCCGGCATAGTAGATGCCGTAGCTGCCATCCGAGAAGCGGCCTGGCCTCAGCGTCGAGCAGTGCACGAAGGGCGCCATCACGAAGCTGGCGCCGGGGCCGGAAACCCGCCTTGCGGCCGACACCTTGCCGAGGTCGCCGATCTCGAACCTTATGCGCGGGTTGGTCTTCGCCTCGACCGAGGCCAGCGCCTCCCAGTCGCGCGGGTCGGCAATGTCCTCGAACAGGTCGATGGGCGGATGGATGGAGCGGATGATGCGGAAGGTCTGGGGCCAGTCAACGCGGCGCCTGACCGCAAGTCCACTCACCATGCGCCACGCTCCGCATCGAGCCATTCGCGCATCGCCGAGAGATCGGAGATTTCGCCGCGCAGCATCAGGTCGAGGGCCGACTGGCCGCCGAAGGTGGCATTGGGCTTGCGGATCCAGGCGTAGCCGCGTGCCGGCTCCGTGAACAGATAGCGCAGGCCCTTATGGATGCCCATCAGATGCGCCATGCGGGTGCGCAGGTCGCGGTCGATCCTGCCGACGCCGCCTTCTTTCGCCCCAGTCTTCCAACGCGCCCAGGTCCGGGCCGACATGCCGCCGAGCAGGATGCAGGCCTCCAGGTCAGTGAGGTTCCAGGCCTTGAACAGATTAACCGTGGTGCGCGCCAGCGCGCCGGCCTCGTCATCCGATATGACGCTGCCAACCGTGGCCGGTGTCGTGACAATGGACTGAAGCTGCATTTTGTTGCCTCGCTATTGGCAGATATATAGCATGAATTTGCCAATTGGCAAGGAGATCAGCAAGGCAGGGCCATCGCTTTCAGGCCAATGACGGCTTCCGTCTTGTGAAGGCCACCAATCGCCAAAGTCGGCGCCGCCCCTCATCCGCCTGCCGGCACCTTCTCCCCGGATAGTGACGGGGAGAAGGTAGCTGGCCGCATCGCTGGCGCCTATTCTGCAACATTGGAGATTGGCGAAACCGTCCATGACGGCGTCTTTCTCCCCGTCACTATACGGGGAGAAATGCCCGGCAGGGCAATGAGGGCCGGCGCTGACCTCGGCGATACCGGACGGACAGCGCGCCACATATCGTGGCGCGCCCTGACCAATTTTACTCCGCCGCCTCATACCCCGCGATGCCCTTGATCTCCAAAAAATCCTCGAGCCCGTATTCGGCATATTCGCGGCCATTGCCCGACTGCTTGTAGCCGCCGAACGGCAGGCCGGCGTCCCACTGGGGATAGTTGATGTAGACATTGCCGGTGCGCATGCGCGCCGCCACTTCGCGCGCCTTCTTCATGTCCTTGGCCTGGATGTAGGAGGCGAGGCCATAGACGGTGTCGTTGGCGGTCTCGACCACCTCGTCGACGCTGTCGTAGGGCATGATCGCCAGCACCGGCCCAAAGATCTCCTCGCGCGCGATGCGCATGTCGTGGGTGACGTCGGCGAACACCGTCGGCCTGACGTAATAGCCGCGGTTGAGTTCGGCCGGACGGCCGGGGCCGCCGGCGACCAGCGTCGCACCTTCATCGATGCCGGCCTGGATCAGGTCCTGGATCTTGTCGAACTGGATCTGGCTGACGACCGGGCCAAGCTTGGTGCCGGCAGCGTCGGCGGGGCCGACGGTGAACTTTTCCGCCGCGGCCTTGGCATAGCCGGCCGCCTCGTCATGGCGGTCGCGCGGCACGAACATGCGCGTCGGCGCGTTGCAGGACTGGCCGCTGTTGCTGAAGCAGCCGGCGACGCCCTTGCTGACGGCGCTTGCGAGGTCGACATCCCCGAACAGGATGTTGGCCGACTTGCCGCCAAGCTCCTGATGCACGCGCTTGACCGTGTCGGCGGCGGCCTTGGCCACCAGGATGCCGGCACGGGTTGAACCGGTGAACGACATCATGTCGATGTCGGGGTGGCTGGACAGCGCCTGGCCGACGCCCGGTCCGTCGCCATTGACGAGGTTGAAGACACCCTTCGGCACGCCGGCCTCGTCGAGGATTTCGGCGAAGATGATGGCGTCGAGCGGCGCGATCTCGGAGGGCTTCAGCACCATCGTGCAGCCGGCGGCAAGCGCCGGGCCGACCTTGCAGGTGATCTGGTTGAGCGGCCAGTTCCACGGCGTGATCAGCCCGACGACGCCGATCGGCTCCTTGACCACCAGATGGTTGCCCTTGACGTGGCGGAATTCGAAAGTCTTCAGCACGTCGGCCATCTTCTGCAGATGCGCAAGACCGATGCCGACCTGGCTGTCCAACGCCATCTGGCGCGGCGCGCCCATCTCGCGTGACACAGCGACGGCAAGATCGCCACTGCGCTTCTTGTAGAC
>NZ_RZQY01000629.1:0-3633 GCF_003998575.1 Mesorhizobium sp. M7A.F.Ca.CA.001.10.2.1
ACTATATCCCGACCGAAGACCGCTCATCGGCGATGAAGCGGTTCGAGGCCGGCGAACTCGACAGCTACGGCGACCTGCCGACCGAACAGCTCGCTGACCTCAAGACCAAGTTCGGCGACCAGGTCCGCGTCGGACCTTATCTCGGCACCTATTATTATGCGATCAAGACCGACAAGGCGCCGTGGGACAATGTCGAACTGCGCAACGCCATCTCGATGGCGATCGACCGCGACTTCCTCGCTGAGAAGGTCTGGCAGAACTCGATGCTGCCTGGCTATTCGATGGTGCCTCCGGGCATCGCGGGCTACACGCCGGCAATGGCCAAATACGCCGACATGTCGCAGATCGACCGCGAGGACGCTGCCAAGAAGACCCTCGAGAAACTCGGCTATACGCCCGAGCATCCATTGAAGATGGAGATCCGCTACAACACTTCGGAAAACCACAAGAACACGGCCGTCGCCATCCAGGAACAGTTGAAGCCGCTCGGCATCGACGTCTCGCTCGTCAACACCGACACCAAGACCCACTACTCCTTCCTCGAGCAGAAGGGCGACTACGACTTGGCGCGTGCCGCCTGGATCGCCGACTACAAGGATCCGGAGACCTTCCTCGGCATCACCCGCAAGGCCAGCGGCAACAATTATTCGAGCTATGTCAGCCCGGCATATGAAGCGGCCATGGACAAGGCTGCGGCTGCCGGCGGCAAACCGGAAGAGCGCATGAAGGACCTCACTGAGGCCGAGCGCATCCTTGTCGATGACGTCGGTAACATTCCGCTTCTCTACTACAGCTTCCACGACATCGTTTCCTCGAAGCTGCATGGCTTCGACGACAATGTGATGGACATCCATCCGTCCCGCTTCATCAGCAAGGACTGATCCTTAGCCGGGCCGCCGCGCAACGAGATGCGCGGCGGTGCTGGTTTGCCATCGCATCGGCCCGGGAACCGGAATCGATTTTCGGCATGTCGGTGCGAAGATTTGAAGGCTAGAGCGCAACCGTCCAGCTGGACGCGCGTTGCTCTGGGTCAAGCGGGGCACCGATGCTGCGATACGTATTACGGCGGCTTCTGACCGCCATCCCGACGCTGTTCGTCATCGTGACCATGGCGTTTTTCCTGATGCGCGTCGCGCCGGGCGGCCCATTCAACCAGGAGCGGGGGCTGAGCCCCGAGATCAAGGCCAATCTCGAAGCCCAGTTCGGCCTCAACGACCCGCTCTGGCTGCAATTCGTCCATTATCTCGGCAATCTGCTGCGCGGCAATTTCGGCCCGAGCTACAACATGCCGGATTTCACCGTCACCGAACTCTTCGCCAAGGGCCTGCCTATATCGGTTCAGCTCGGCGCCTCGGCGCTCGTCCTGGCGCTGCTACTCGGTTGTGTGCTCGGCACCATTGCGGCGCTTAACCAGAACAAGCTTGGCGACTATACGGTGATCGCGCTGGCGACGGCCGGCAGCACTATCCCAACCTTCGTCATCGCGCCGGTGATCCAACTCCTGTTCGGGCTGACCTGGAGGCTGCTGCCGATCGGTGGGTGGGGCGATGGCGCTTTCATCAACAAGGTCGGTCCGGTGTTGACGCTCGCTCTGCCGCAGATCGCCATCGTCGCCCGGCTGATGCGTGGCTCGATGATCGAATCCTTGCGGTCCCACCACATCCGCACGGCGCGCGCGCTCGGCCTGTCCGATTGGTCGGTGGTGGTCAAGCACGCGCTGCGCGGTGCCATCCTGCCGATCGTCTCCTTCACCGGTCCGGCGGCGGCGGCATTGCTGACCGGCTCGGTCATTGTCGAGACGATCTTCTCCATTCCAGGCGTCGGCCGCTATTTCGTCGATGCCGCGCTCAATCGTGACTACACGCTGGTGATGGGAACGGTGGTGGTGATCGCCATCTTTACCATTGTCTTCAACCTGATCGTCGACGTCATGTACGCGGTCGTCGATCCGAGGGTGCGCTATGACTGACATCGCAGCCACAGCCCCCACCGTCATCGGCCGTTCGCTCTGGGGGGATGCCTGGGCGCGGCTCAAGGCCAATCGCGCCGCCATGTTCAGCCTGTACTACCTTGCCCTGATCGGTGTCGTCAGCGTGTTCGGACCGTGGTTCGTGCCGCATCAATACACCACCATCTATGCCGACTATGTGCGTATGCCGCCAAGCCTGTCAGCCTATCCGAAGGCCGACATGATCGAGACGGCGCTTACCGAAGCGATCAAGCGCATGCGGGTCGACATCAAGGAGTGGCGGCAGGAAGGCAACCAGGTCTTCGTCACCGTCAAGTCGACCAGGCCGATCGACGATCGCAATATCCGTTATCTCGACCGTTCCGATGCCTTTGACGGCACCAAGATCGAGAGCAAGTCGCCCGACGGTCTCGAAGTGACGATGAGCGCCTCGATCAAGCAGCAGTATTTCCTGTTCGGCACCGACAACACCGGCCGGGATCTGTTGTCGCGCACGCTGATGGCCGGGCGCATATCGCTGGCCATCGGCCTGCTCGCGGGTGTCGTGGCGGTGGTCATCGGCGTGGTCTACGGGGCCGCTGCCGGCTTTGCCGGCGGCAAGGTCGACGAGGTGATGATGCGCATCGTCGACGTGCTCTATTCCTTGCCCTTCATCTTCTTCGTCATCATGCTGGTAGTGTTTTTCGGCCGCAACTTCGTGCTGATGTTCCTGGCGGTCGGCGCCGTGCTGTGGCTCGACATGGCGCGCATCGTGCGCGGCCAGGCGCTGTCGATCCGCCGGCAGGAATATGTCCAGGCGGCGGAAGCCATGGGTGTCGGCCAGCGCGGTATCCTGCTGCGCCACGTCATCCCCAACCTGCTCGGCCCGGTGGTGATCTACATGACGCTGCTGGTGCCTCAGGTCATCATCCTGGAAAGCTTCCTGTCGTTTCTCGGCCTCGGCGTGCAGGAGCCGATGACCAGCTGGGGCGTGCTGATCTCGGTCGGCGCCAAGAACATCGGCACCGCCAACTGGCTGCTCCTGTTTCCCGCCTTCTTCCTCGTCTCGACGCTGTTCGCGCTGAACTTCGTCGGCGACGGCCTGCGCGACGCACTGGACCCGAGAGATCGATAAGATGGGGATCGCTAAGATGGCTGCTTCCGAAACGATCCTCAGCGTCAAGGATCTGCGTGTCCGCTTCCGCACGCTCGACGGCGCAGTCGAGGCGGTGAAGGGCATCAGCATCCACGTCAATGCGGGCGAGACCGTTGCCGTGGTTGGCGAATCCGGGTCCGGCAAAAGCCAGACGATGATGGCGGCGATGAGCCTGCTGGCATCGAACGGCGAAGCGACAGGCAGCGTTGATTATCGCGGCCGCAATCTTCTGACGCTCAGCAAATCCGAGCTCAACCAGGTTCGTGGCCGCAAGATCAGCATGATCTTTCAGGAGCCGATGACTTCGCTCGATCCGCTCTATTCGATCGGCAACCAGTTGATCGAGCCGATCCGCCGGCACCGGGGCCTGAATGCCGCCGAGGCGCGGGAAGAGGCGCTCAAGCTGCTGCGGCTGGTGCATATTCCCGATCCCGAGCGGCGGATGAAATCCTATCCGCATGAAATGTCCGGTGGCCAGCGCCAGCGTGTGATGATCGCGATGGCGCTCGCCAACGACCCTGACATATTG
>NZ_RZQY01000062.1:0-15959 GCF_003998575.1 Mesorhizobium sp. M7A.F.Ca.CA.001.10.2.1
GCCGGAAAAGCGGGTCGCGCCATTCGCCTCCGGCGCCACCGTCAGTGCCAGTTTTCCCCAGTCGAAACCGAAGGCGCTGACGTCCTTCGGGTAGACAAATACCTTGCTCGTGTCGGTCATCGTCTCATCATCCCTTCTTTTTCTTCGTGGTCTTGTCACCACCAAGTGTCACCGCCTTGAAATCGGCCGTCTGTTTGGCGATCGCGGCTTCCGCCGGCAGCCGTTCCATCGAGCTGGCGCCATAGAAGCCGTGCAGGCCCTTGGCATGGGAGAGGATGTAGCGGGCGTCGTCGGGCATCGAGATCGGCCCGCCATGGCAAAGCAGGATGACGTCCTTGCGCACCGAGCGCGCGGCGTCGGCGATGGCATCGATCTCGACGATGCAGTCGTCGAGCGACTTGGCCGAGGTGGCGCCGATCGAGCCGCCTGTCGTCACACCCATATGGGCGACGACGATGTCGGCGCCGGCTTTTGTCATGGCGCGGGCCTCGTCGGGGTTGAAGACATAGGGCGTGGTCAAGAGATCGAGCTTGTGCGCCTCGGCGATCATGTCGACCTCGAGCCCGAAGCCCATGCCGGTTTCCTCGAAGCTTTGCCGCATGCTGCCGTCGAACAGGCCGATGGTGGGAAAGTTCTGCACGCCGGAAAAGCCCATGGTCTTCAGCTCTGCCAGCAGCAGCGGCATGATGACGAACGGGTCGGTGCCGTTGACGCCGGCCAGCACAGGCGTGTGTCTGACCACCGGCAGCACCTCGTAGGCCATTTCCTTGACGATCTCGTTGGCATTGCCATAGGCGAGCAGGCCGGCGGCCGAGCCGCGCCCGGCCATGCGGTAGCGGCCGGAATTGTAGATGATGATGAGGTCGATGCCGCCAGCCTCCTCGGCTTTCGCCGACAGGCCGGTGCCGGCGCCGCCGCCGACGATCGGCACGCTCTTGGCGATCATTCCCCTGAATTTCTTCAGTATATCCTTGCGCGGTATGGCGGGCATCTTTCTGGATCTCTCACTGTCTGGCGATGTCGAGGAAGGCTGATGTTGCAGCCTTTGCGAATTCCGGGTCGTTGATATGCAGCGGCAGGCGCGTCACGCGGCGCTTGCTGTTGGGTTCGATGGTGCGCTCGATGGCATCGAACAGAACGGCGTCGGCTTCCGGGTTGAAGAAGGCGCCGCCTTCGATGTCGAGCGCCGAGACGCCTTTTTCCGGGATGAGAAAATGCACCGGCCCTCCGCAGCGGGCGAGTCTGGTGCCGATCCACTCGCCGATCGCGCGGCATTCGTCCGCCGTGGTGCGCATCAGCGTGACATTGGGATTGTGTTCGTAGAACAGCCGATCGCGATAGGGCTCCGGAATGGTCGAAGGCGCCCAGAAGTTCACCATGTCGAGCGCGCCGACGGAGCCGACATAGGGCAGCCCCGTGCGAACTATGGCGCCGAAACGATCCTCCGTCGCCGGCAGCACGCCGCCGAACAGCAGATCGCAGACTTCGGTCGTGGTGATGTCGACGATACCGGACAGCAAGCCGCTGTCGGCCAGCTTTTCCATGCTGCGGCCGCCGGTGCCGGTGGCGTGGAAGACCATGCAGTCATATCTGGAACGGAGCTGGTCGGCGATGGCGGTCACGCAAGGCGTTGTGACGCCGAACATGGTGAGGCCGATCGATGGTTTGCCGTCGGGTGGCGGCGCCGGCTTGGTTGCCATGCCTACGATCGCCTGGGCGGCATTGTGCAGCACGACACGGGAGATCCGGTTCAGTCCGGCCATGTCGGTCACCGCAGGCATCATGATGATGTCGGAGACATCGACATAGGGTGCGGTATCGCCGGAGGCGAGCGTCGAGACCATGATCTTGGGCAGGCCGAGCGGCAGGGCGCGCATGCCCGACGTGATGATCGAGGTGCCGCCGCCGCCGCCAATGCCGATGATGCCGGAAATGTCGGCGCGCGACTGGACGAAGCGGGCGAAGGCGATGCCCATCGCGGCGACCGCGGCGCCACGGTCATTGCCGCCGAGCACGGCGTCACGGCCGCCGGGATGATGGTCGGCGATTTCCCTCGCGCCGATATCGACGGGGATGGTTGCGTCGCGCGTTCCGACATCGACACGACAAACGAGGGCGCCCGCAGCAGTGATCGCATCGGCCAGGAAGGCGAGCTCCTCGCCCTTCGTGTCCGCGGTACCCGCCACATAGATACGCTTCATTGCGCTCCCCCGATCCTGGCAGGCGCGATGCCGCCCCCATTGCTCATTGCCCGGGCCACTCGACGATGCGGACACCATTGCAAATTTTTGAGACGCGCGTATCGTATTGGTATGAATGTCTCACGTCAACAATCCACTGCGAGCGACGACGCTGAACGGGCAACCGGCCCGGTGCCCGAACGTGGGCCGCGCGCGCGGACCAAACGGCTGATGCTGGAGACGGCAACGAGGCTGATGCAGGCGGGCGTCACGCCCTCGGTCAGCGAGGTCGCCGAGGCGGCCGAGGTTTCCCGTGCCACCGCCTATCGTTACTTCCCGAGCCAGTCGGCACTGGTGCAGGCCGTCGTCGACGAGGGGCTGGGGCCAATCCTCACCTGGCAATCGACCTCCGCCGATGCCGAGCGCCGGGTCGCGGAGCTGTTCGATACGGCCATGCCGCGCATCGAGGCCTTCGAGGCCACGTTCAAGGCAGCACTGAAGCTGTCGCTCGATCAATGGGCGCGGCGTCAGGCCGGCACGCTGGGCGCTGAGCCCGCCTTTACGCGCGGCCATCGCATCGACTTGCTGAAAGATGCGATCGCGCCGCTCAAGAGCCGTTTGCCGCCGCGCGACTTCAAGCGGCTGGCGCAGGCGCTGTCGCTGATCTTCGGCGTCGAGGTGCTGATTGTGCTCAAGGATATCTGGGGACTGGACAGCCGCCGGACGAGGGCGGTCGCACAGTGGGCAGCCGGGGCGCTGGTGCGTGCGGCAGTCGCGGAATCGGTCGATGAAGGAGGCAGCCCCGATCCGAAGGCAGTCATGAAATAGAGCCTATCTGGTTCGACCAGATTGGCATGCACGCTACTGATCTTAGCCGTTGAGTGGGGTGTCGGACAATACCCAATCATATCACTGAGTAGGAAAATCTTGGTAAAACAGGCAGATAAAGCCGGAATCCGATGGCAATGGCCACGTCAAGCTGTCAAGAAAGGGCTTGACGCGCATGCAAAATTGGTAATACCAGATTGGATCAGAAAAGCGGATCGAAAGTGAGGGCTGCGATCCATTTTCCGGCAGGGGCGAGGAGGCTCGAAACCGGGAAGGTGCGATCACGGGAGGAACTACCAGGGCCGGCCCCGTTGCCGGCTCGCACGATAAGGTAGAACGCGCACAAGGGAGGAAATCATTATGCGCAAGTTAGTGACCAGCGCACTTGCTGGTATCGGCTTAACGCTTGCCTGCGGAACGTCCGTTTACGCGCAGGACAAAGAACTCACCATATTCTGGGCGGAATGGGATCCGGCGAACTATTTGCAGGAACTCGTCAATCTCTACGAGGCCGAGACCGGCGTGAAGGTCACGGTCGAAACCACACCTTGGTCCGACTTCCAGACCAAGGCATTCACCGAGTTCAACGCTAAGGGCAGCGCCTACGACATGGTGGTCGGCGACTCGCAGTGGATCGGTGCCGCATCCGAGGCGGGCCACTATGTCGACCTTACCGACTTCTTCAACAAGCATAATTTGAAGGAGGTGATGGCGCCGGCGACTGTCAAGTACTACGCCGAATATCCGTCGGCCTCTGGCAAGTACTGGTCGATCCCGGCCGAGGGTGACGCAGTCGGCTGGTCCTACCGTAAGGACTGGTTCGAGGACCCCAAGGAAATGGAAGCCTTCAAGGCCAAGTATGGCTACGATCTCGGCGTGCCGAAGGATTTCAAGGCGCTGCGCGACATTGCCGAATTCTTCCACCGTCCCGACCAGAAGCGCTACGGCGTCGCCATCTACACCGACAATTCATATGATGCCCTGGTGATGGGCGTCGAGAACGCCATCTTCTCCTACGGCGGCGAACTTGGCGACTATGCCACTTACAAGGTCGACGGGATCATCAACTCCGATCAGAACGTCAAGGCGCTCGAGGTCTACAAGGAACTCTATTCCTTCACACCTCCTGGTTGGGCCAAGAGCTTCTTCATCGAGGACAACCAGGCGATCACCGAGAATCTGGCTGCGATGAGCATGAACTACTTCGCCTTCTTCCCGGCGCTCATCAACGAAGCCTCGAACCCGAATGCCAAGAACACAGGCTTCTTCGCCAACCCTGCCGGCCCGAACGGCGACCAGTTCGCCGCGCTCGGCGGCCAGGGCATCTCCGTCATCTCCTATTCCAACAACAAGGAAGAGGCGATGAAGTTCCTGGAATGGTTCATCAAAGACGAGACGCAGAAGAAGTGGGCGGAACTCGGCGGTTACACGGCAAGTGCCAAGGTGCTCGAGTCGCCTGAATTCCAGAACGCCACGCCTTACAACAAGGCTTTCTACGAAACCATGTTCAAGGTGAAGGACTTCTGGGCGACGCCGGAATATGCCGAGCTGCTCATCGCGATGAACCAACGCGTCTATCCGTACATCACCGGCAATCAGGGCACGGCCAAGGAAGTGCTCGATGCGCTCGCCGCGGACTGGAACGCGACGTTCAAGAAGTACAACCGCGTGAAGTAAGCGGTACTAACGCTCGGAAGGGGTGGGAGCCCACCCCTTCCGTTTTCTTTTCTCAAGGAAGGAACTGGCCTTGGCCACTGCAGTCATGACCACGCTGGATCCCAACTCGCGCTCCGCCACCCGCGGCATGAGCGATCTCACGATCCGAAATCTCTTCATCATTCCGACGATCGTTTTCCTGATCGTCTTCAACATCTTTCCACTGCTCTATTCGCTCGGCTATTCGTTCACCGACTTTCGCGCGTCGAGCCCGGCGGCGGCCAATTTCGTCGGACTGCAGAATTACCGCGAACTGCTGAACGACCCGTTCATCTGGTCGAATTTCGCCATCACCGCCAAATATGTCATCGTCTCCGTGGTCGGTCAGGTCATCGTCGGCTTTGGCGTGGCGTTGCTGCTCAACCGCGATATCCCGCTGAAGGGCCTGCTGACGACACTGCTGCTGTTGCCGATGATGCTGTCGATGGCCGTCGTCGGTCTGTTCTGGAAACTGCTCTATGATCCATCATGGGGTGTCATCAACTATGCACTCGGCCTCGGCAATTTCGAGTGGCTGTCCAACCCTGACATGGCGCTCTACGCGGTTGCCATCACCGACATCTGGATGTGGTCGCCCTTCGTCATGCTGCTGTCGCTTGCCGGCCTGTCGGCAGTGCCGAAGCACCTCTACGAGGCGGCGGCGATCGACCGCGCCGGCTCGTTCTATACCTTCTTTCGCATTACGCTGCCGCTGGTCGCGCCGATTCTGATGATCGCGATCATCTTCCGCACCATGGAGGCGTTCAAGACCTTCGATCTCGCCTACATCCTGACCAGCCAGCCAACCACCGAGGTGATCTCGATCCGGCTCTACAAGATGGCGTTCCAGGAATGGCAGACCGGGCGCTCCTGCGCGCTTGCCTACATCGTGCTGATCATGGTGCTGGCTATCACCAACATCTACGTCAAATACCTCAACAAGGTGAAGGAGCGCTGAGATGGCCGCCGTCCGCACTTCTTCCGAAATCGGCTTCAATCGCGTCGCCATCGTCGTCGTCCTTTTGGTGACGATCATCTTCCTGGCGCCGATCTACTGGATCGCCTCGACGGCGTTCAAGCCGCGCAATCTTGCCACGACCATCCCGCCGACGGTGGTGTTCCAGCCGGAGATATCGCCCTTCGTCAAACTGTTCACCAAGCGCTCGCAACTGCGCAGCGCGCCGACGCCGGAAGAGTATGCGGCAGCGCCCTGGTGGGAGCGCGTCGTCTTCGACGGCGGTGAAAAGATCGTGCGCGACGGCAAGGGCCAGGTGCAATGGTCCGGCTATCCGAGCCGCTTCATGAACTCGCTGATCATCGCCATCACCTCCACGGTGCTGGCGGTCGGCATGGGCACCTTCACCGCCTATGGCTTTTCGCGCTTCAAGGTGAAGGGGGAGGCTGACCTGCTCTTCTTCATCCTGTCGACACGCATGCTCCCGCCGGTGGTGGTGGCGATCCCGATGTTCCTGATGTACCGGGCGGTCGGCCTCAACGACACGCATGTGGGCCTGATCATCCTCTACACCGCGTTCAACCTGTCCTTCTCGGTGTGGCTGATGAAGGGTTTTATGGATGAGATACCGAAAGAGTATGAAGAGGCGGCCCTGGTCGACGGTTACACGCGCATGGAGGCCTTCTTCAAGATCGTGCTGCCCGAGGCGGCCACCGGCATCGCCGCCACCGCGGTGTTCTGCTTCATCACCGCGTGGAACGAATATGCCTTCGCACTGATCATGACCAACCGCCGCGCCCAGACCGCACCGCCCTTCATCCCGAGCCAGGTCGGCTCGGGCCTGCCGGACTGGACGGTGATCGCCGCCGGAACCTTTCTATTCCTGCTGCCGGTCGCGATCTTCACGTTCCTGCTCCGCAACCATCTGCTGCGCGGCATGTCCTTCGGAGCGATTCGCAAATGAGCTTTCGTGCCATCAACCAGAAATATCTGGAGCCCGGTTCGCAGGTGCTGATGGTGCTCGGCATCATAGCACTCTGCCAGCCCTGGAACCTGTTGTTGCACACATATGGCCTGACCATCATCCTGATCGGGCTGGTCGGCTTCAACGTAACCTCCAAGATCGCGCCTGAGGAAAAGGCCGGCACCGGCCAGGTGCGCAATCCGGGAGCACAGCATTGACCCAGATCGAGCTTCGCGGCGTCCAGAAATTCTTCGGCGCCGTCCAGGTCATCAAGGACCTGAACCTCAAGATCGCCGACAACGAGTTCATCGTTCTGCTCGGCCAGTCGGGCTGCGGCAAGACGACGACGCTGCGGGCCATCGCCGGGCTGGAAACGATCGACGAGGGCGACATCCTCATCGACGGCAAACCGATCCAGCATCTAAAGGCCGCCGACCGCGACATTGCCATGGTCTTCCAGTCGTTCTCGCTCTATCCGCATATGAGCGTCTACGAGAACATCGCCTTCCCCTTGCGCGCCACGCGCAAGAGCAAGACGGAGATCGACAGCGAGGTTCGCTCCGTCGCCAAGACGCTGCAAATCACCGATCTGCTGGACAAGAAGCCATCGGCGCTCTCGGGTGGCGACATGCAGCGCGTCGCCATTGGCCGGGCGCTGGTGCGGCGGCCGAAGGCCATGCTGATGGACGAGCCGATCGGCGCGCTCGACGCCAAGCTGCGCGAGGAGATGCGCGCGGAAATCAAGCGGCTGCACATCAAGCAGGGGTCGACAACCATCTATGTGACGCACGACCAGATCGAGGCGATGAGCCTCGCCGACCGCATCGTCATCATGCATGAAGGCGTGCTGCAGCAGGTCGGCTCGCCCGACGAGGTCTATTCGCACCCGGCCAATCTGTTCGTGGCGCAATTCGTCGGCAGTCCGGTGATGAACGTCGCCGATGCGGCAGTCGCCGAGACGGCGTCCTCGGTCTCGGTGACGGTCGGCGGGGCTCCCGCCGGCTTCGAGTTCCCGCGGGCGCTGCTGTCGAAGCTCAACGGCCATGCAGGCGGCCAGCTCGCGCTCGGCATCCGGCCGGAAGGCGTTCTCATCCGCCGCGAGGCGACGGAGGGGTTTTTGCCGGTCGAGACGCAGATCGTCGAGCCGCTTGGCTCCTTCGACATTGTCGATCTCAAGGTCGGCTCAAAGATGCTGCGCGCACGCACCAAGAGCGGCTTCGTCGCCGGTCCCGGCCAGAAGGTGTTCGCCAGGATCGATCCGGCCCAAGCGCATTTCTTCGACACGGCAAGCGGCAAGTCGCTGGGAGTGAGATTGTGATGGCCGAAGGACACGAAAGGCCAATGACTTGGCCTTTCGAACAATCGAACGCCCGGAGCTATAGCGGAGGGCAGACACCCTCGAAAAAGAGATCGGGACGATAGACATGGCCCATATCCAGCTCAAGAACATCTCGAAGACTTTCGGCAACCACACTGCGCTCACCGGGCTCGATCTCGATATTGCCGATGGCGAGTTCTTCGTGCTGCTGGGCGAGACGGGCGCCGGCAAGACGACGACGCTGCGGCTTATCGCCGGCCTGGAAAAGCCGAGCGAAGGCCAGGTCTTCATCGACGGCGTCGACGTCGCCGACTGGGGTGCGGCCGAGCGTGACGTGGCGCTGGTGCTGCAGCAATACTCGCTCTATCCGCGCTACACGGTGCGCGAAAATCTCGAATTCCCGCTGAAGCCGAAAATTCGCCGGCTGCCCGACGCCGAGATCAAGGATCGCGTCGACCGTGCCGCCCGTACGCTGCGGATCGAGCACCTGCTCGACCGCAAGACGGATCGGCTGTCCGGCGGCGAGATGCAGCGCGTCTCGATCGGCCGCGCCATCGTGCGCAAGCCGCGTGTGTTCCTGATGGACGAGCCGCTGTCTGCGCTCGACGCCAAGCTGCGCGAGGCGCTGCGGACTGAACTGAAGAACCTGCAGATGCAGCTCGGCGCCACCTTCCTGTTCGTCACCCACGACCAGATCGAGGCGATGTCGATGGGCGACAAGGTCGGCGTGCTCAACCATGGCCGCATCGTTCAGACCGGCACGCCGCACGAGATCTACAACAATCCGCGCGATACCTATGTGGCGAGCTTCGTCGGCTCGCCGCCAATGAACCTCATCGACGGCAAGCTTGTGAACGGCCGCGCGGTGATGGCGCCGTTGAACTTCGAACTGCCTTTTTCGGGGGGAGCCAAAGCGGGCGGGGCGACCGACGGTCGCCCGCTCGTCTTCGGCATTCGTCCCGAGGACGTCTATCTCGAGAGCGGCGCGCCGGTCGAGGCGCATGTCCACGACGTCGAGAACCACGGCGTCGAAAAGATCCTGACGCTGCGCGTCGGCGACGCGACACTGCGTGCCACCGTGCCGGCCAGGACCGACGTCGCCATCGAGCAGGCGGTGCGCTTTGCCTGGAACCCCGACAAGGTGGTGCTGTTCGACAAGGGCAGCGGCGTCAGCTTGCGGCACGCCTCATAAAGCGCGTCGCGCTGAAACGGATTCATGCGACGCGCTTTAGGTCTTTGTTTTTGTGCATGTCGTTCTCCCAAAACCGAGGTCACTTTTGGGCGACATGCGTGAGGCCGCATCCCAGCCTATTTCTGGAAGTAGGTTTCGTAGGGCGTGTCGTTGATCAGCAGGATCACGCATTCCGTGTCGGAGACGCAGGCGTCGTCATGCATCTCATTGGCTTTCTGGGTCCAGTAGGATCCAGGAGGCAGTTCGACCTTGGTCGCCTCGCCGCCATCCATCTGCCAGTGCGCCCACAGCCCCTTTATGACCACCGCGCGATAATCCGCGGTGTGCGCATGGACCGGTGCACGCCAGTTGCCGGGAACCTTCAGCAACGTGCCTGCCGGGCCCTTGGCCCGCTCGCCCCACAATGGGCCAAGACGATGCGGCTGGTCGGGTACTTCCGCCACATAGGGGATCTTGTCGGCCGGCAGGTAGCTGTCCTCGAGGGCAAAGGCGCGCCCGGGAACCGCAAGCATGACGGCGAGTGCGATGACCTTCAGATGATCTGGCATGGTTCTCCTCTTCGGACCGACTGGACGCCGGCCTCTGGCTGCCTGGTTATGGCAAGCTATTGCATGCGGGTGGCCCGGCAATGGCATTGCGTCCGGAAGGCTTGGCAATTCATCCAGACCCGGCAATTCATCCAGACCCTGCGATCCATGGCCGCGGATCCGGGATCGCCTCAGCGGTTTTCGGAGCTGCCGTCGACGGTGCGCAGGTGGCTGGGCGCGATGCCTATGATGCGCTTGAACGCCCGGCTGAACGACGCTTCGGAATCGTAACCCAGTCTGGCGGCGACCACCGAAACCCGCATCCGATCATCGATCAGCCATTGCCGCGCCTGGTGCATGCGTATCCGGGCGACATATCTCGCCGGTGTTTCGCCAACGACGGCCGTGAAGCGTTCGGCGAAGGCCGATCGCGAGGCGCCCATTTCGCGCGCCAGCGCTTCGACAGTCCAGTTCCTGTCGGGCTGCAGATGAATGGCGGCAACTACGCGGCCGATGTCGCGATCCCTGATCGCCGCGATCCAGCCTCTGGTGTCGCCGCCGCTGTTTTCCACCCATGAACGGATGATGCTTGCAGCCAGTACGTCGGCCAGCCGCGCCAGCATGCCGCCGGAACCGGCGCGGTTCATGGTGATCTCGCCGGCCATGGCTTGCAGCAGATGCGGAATACCTGGCTCGCCAGCCATCAATTCCTTGGCGCGCATCATGTCCGGCATCATGCCCAGCAAGGGGTGCGATCCGTCCAGGTTGAAGTGCATGCTGCCGCAAAACAGCAAGATTTTCGGGCCGTGGCCGCCATTGGAGACATTGAAGACATTGTCCTGCAAAGGCTCGACAGTGTAGCTTTCGATCGGCACGGCAGGAATGCCAGGCGCGCTGGCAACGACATGCTCGGCGCCGCGCGGCAAGAGCAACGCATCGCCGGGTGTCAGCTCAATCCATTCTCCGGCTGGCGAGAACAGCCAGCATCCGCGGCGGCCAATGAAGTGAAATCTTGCTGCCTTCTGGGCAGGAAACAACACGGCCCATGGCTCTGAAAGTTCGCAGCGGCCATAGTCGACGCCATCAAGCCGCAATCCGCGCAAGATGTCGGTGAGCGGACCCTCCGAGGCCGGCAAGGCAGTCTTGGGCGAGGTGAAAACCATGCGGATTTTTCTAGAGCAGTTCATCGTTTAACGGAAACGTTGAACCGCTCTATCTCTTTGTTTTGACGCAATTCCGGACGGAAAAACCGCTTCACACTTTTCCTGGAATTGCTTTAGCCTGGAATCACCAGTCCGTCACGGCCTCCATGCGTCGGCTCAGGGCAACGAACTCGGGTCAACGGGTTCCTTCGGAGCTTTCGCCAGGCGTAGGGACGGAGCATCAAACGAAAAACCCGCCTGTGCGGCGGGTCACTGGCGCAAATCAGCACCATAGACAGAAATGTAGCATAGCTGAGGTCACCGAGTCAAGAAAAAATTCCTATCGCGAAAAGCTGCCGGGACCACCGAACTGGCTGCTGCCTTTGGCAAGCTGAGTTCGAAACCCTGTGCGTCAGCTGGCCTGGCGGATATCGGCCTGTTCCTCGGCCCGGAGATGGCTGCGCGCCGAGCCGATGACGCGCTTGAAGGCGCGGCCGAAGGCGGCATCGGATTCATAGCCGAGACGCCAAGAACCATCACGGTTTTCGGGCCGGCGCCGTTGTGATGGCAGCGACGAAGCGGTTCAGGCTGTCCTCGACATAGGCGGCCACTTCGATCGCCGGGTCAAAGCTCCACCACAGCAACGAGCCTTGCCAATGCGAGGCCATCAGCAGGCCGATGTCGCGTGGCGGGTTGGGCGTCTTGGCAAAACAGGCTGCAAGTGTGTCGCACAGGAACGCCTTCCAGGCCGCACCCCGCGCCCTGAGCACGGGATCGCGCAGATCCTCGCGCAGGACAAGCAGGCCTTCGGCATAGGATTCGATGCCGCCATAGGATTGCGACAGCGCCACCAGCAACGCGACCGCACCGGTGGGGGTTCTGGGAACGGTGGCTGCCAGCTTTCTGGTGTTCTCGTCGAGACCGTCCCAGGCGTGCAGCAAAGTGCGCTGTTTCAGCTGCACCTTGTTCTTGAAGCGCTGCACCAGCGTTGCACCGGAGAGACCGCAGGCCTTTGCCAGACGCTCGAAGGTGAGTGCTTCGGGACCATGCTCGTGGATTAGCCGGTGCGCGGTCTCCAGCACCTGCTCGTCGGACTGGGTTTTTGGCCGTGTCATCTTGACATCCCGATATAACCGAATGATCATTTATATATATGGCGCGAACAGCACAAGCCAGCCTTGTCTGATCGATGAGTCCGTTTTTGGGAGAGTTCAATGACGCTGCAAGGGAAAGTTGCTCTGGTCGCCGGCGGGACGCGCGGCGCCGGACGGGGCATAGCGATCGAACTCGGCGCAGCCGGCGCCACCGTCTATGTCACCGGGCGCAGCACGCGCGCCCAGCAATCCGAATATGCCCGGCCCGAAACCATCGAGGAAACAGCGGAACTGGTCTCGGCGAACGGAGGCAAGGGCATCGCCGTTCAGATCGATCATCTGGTGGCCGACGATGTGCGCAAACTGGTCGAGCGCATCCGCACCGAACAAGGCCGGCTCGACATACTGGTGAATGACATCTGGGGTGGCGAGAAACTGTTCGAGTGGGACAAACCGGTCTGGGACCACAATCTGGACAATGGCCTGCGCATGCTGCGGCTCGGCATCGACACGCATCTGATCACCGCGCACCATGCGCTGCCGCTGTTGATCGAACGTCCGGGCGGGCTGCTCGTCGAGGTCACAGACGGCACGGCCGAATACAATGCCGATCACTACCGGCTGTCGCCATTCTACGATCTCGCCAAGGTCGCGCTGACGCGCATGGCATGGGCGCATGCCCAGGATCTCGCAAAACACGACGCAACGTCCGTGTCGCTGACGCCCGGCTGGCTGCGTTCGGAGATGATGCTGGAAGCCTTTGGCGTGAGCGAGGGCAATTGGCGCGACGCCACCACTGAGGTGCCGCATTTCGTCATTTCCGAGACGCCACGTTTCGTCGGCCGCGCCGTTGCGGCTTTGGCGGCGGATCCGGACCGCTCGCGCTGGAACGGACAGTCGCTGTCCAGCGGCGGGCTGGCGCAGGTCTACGGCTTTACCGACCTCGACGGCTCACGGCCCGACGCCTGGCGTTATGTTCCCGAGGTTCAGGACGCCGGCAAGCCCGCCGATGCGACGGGCTATCGATAGGTAATTGGTTCCTGCGCAATTCCGGACGGAAAACCGCTGCGCACTTTTCCTGGAATTGCGTCAGGCGGACCGCCCGTCGAAATCGAAGACCGACAGGGTCGAGGGATCGAGATCGGCCACGCAGTTGATATTGATGTAGGCGCTGCGTTCACGCCCTTCGCGGACATCCTCTGCAAAGGGATGGATGCCGCAGGCCCGGCAGAACCGGTGCGCGATGGCATGGTTGCCGAATGTGTAGGTGCCCAAATCGTCGCCCCAGGCCAGGACCCGCAAGGTCTCATGCGGAATGGCACACAGCAGGGCGCCCTTGCGCGTGCAGATCGAACAATTGCACCTGATGGCACCGGTCAGTTCGGCCTTGAATTCGAAGGCCACCTTGCCGCAGTGGCAGCTGCCTTTGTAGAGCATCGGGCTTTTCCTCGTATTCGACAGGGTGCAAAACTGCCTGCGCCGGGTTAAGTCTGGGCAAGCCATGCACTGGCCGCACCCCCTTAAGACGTTCGAGGCGTCCGGAGTCCGACACCGAAAATGCAATCCGTTCGTGATCATCTGGAAATCATTCTTGCGCGCCTCGCCGCCCGTGCCGGCGAAGAGCACGTGTTCACGAAGCTCTATGCCGAAGCCGCACGGGCCGCGGCTGATGCCAGCGATGCCCGCAAGCGGGCAAGTGTGACGCTAGGGCCGCTCGACGGCACCGTCGTCTCGATCAAGGACCTGTTCGATGTCGCCGGCGAGCCGACCACGGCCGGTTCGCTGATGCGCAAGACCGCGGCGCCCGCCCAAAGCGACGCGGCCATCGTCAGCCGGCTGCGGCAGGCCGGCGCGGTCATCATAGGCAAGACCAACATGACCGAATTCGCCTTCACCGCGATCGGCGACAACAGGCATTTCGGCACGCCTGGCAATGCCGTGGACGCCAGCCGCATTCCGGGCGGCTCTTCCTCGGGCGCAGGCGTTTCCGTCGGCGAGGCGACAAGCGAAATATCGATCGGTTCCGATACCGGCGGTTCGATACGCATACCGGCTTCACTCAACGGTGTCGTCGGCTTCAAGCCGACAGCGCGACGTGTGCCGCTCGCCGGCGCGTTCCCATTGTCCGCCACGCTGGACTCGATCGGGCCGCTTACCCGAACCGTCGCCCAGTGTGCCGCCGCCGACGCCGTGATGGCCGGCGAGGTGCCGACCGCGCTGGCGCCGATTGCCCTTGCAGGGCTTCGCATAGGCATTCCGCGCGGCGTCCTTTTCGAAGAGACGGAAGACGAGGTGGCGACCGCGTTCGACCGCTGCCTTGGCAAGATCGAGCAGACAGGCGCGCGGATCGCCGACCTGTCGATCGACGATCTGCTCGCCGATTTGCGCGCGGCGACCAAGCGTGGCTCGATCGCTGCGATGGAAGGGGCCGAAGTGCATGCCGACTGGCTGGCGACAGGAGCGTCGGTGCCGGTCGACCCGCATGTCAGCGGACCTTTGTCGCGGGCGGCAATGCTGCCGACGCCTGTCTACATCAGGGCAATGCGTCGTCGCGCAGCACTTGCCGCCGCCATGGACGAGCGGCTGGCATCGGTCGATGTGCTGGCTCTGCCGACCACGCCGGTGACGGCGCCGACCATCGTCTCGATGGCTGACGACGCCGAGCTGCGCGACCGCACCGAGGGCCTGCTGCTGCGCAACACGCAGGTCGCCAACCAGTTCGATCTCTGCGCGATCTCGCTACCGATGCCGGGCACTCCGCTGCCCGCCGGATTGATGCTGGTGGCGCGCAACGGGCATGACCGGCGCCTGCTGCGGATTGCTGCCGAAATAGAGCAGCTGCTTGGCGCGTGACCAGGGCTGAACTGCCTATCAGTGCGACGAACAGTGCTTGCGTTCGCTGTCCTTGGCGGTCCGCACGATACGGGTCGCGACCAGCCAGGGCAGATTGTACTTCTCGCCGGTGATGGTCTGGGGTGCGGTGCTCGATCGAGCCCCTGACGACGATCTTGCCGGCATAAAGCGCGTCGGAAAGATCGGTTATCGCCTTGTCGGCCTGCGGCAATCCGCTTGGATCGATCGAGACGCCCTTGATGATCGCCCCGGTGGCAAGGTCGAGCACGCTGTTCGACGGGCAGGGCGCCTTGAAGCAGCGCAGTCCGTTGTCGCAATAGACATAACTGCTTTCGGCCGCGAATGACGGCATGGCGCAGAGCGAACAGACGACGACTACCAGGAATGCGAGCCGTGGATCGGCATGGCTCTCAACGTCGCGGAGAATTGGGGCGAAACCGCGATGTGTTACGGGCTCGCCGGAAACCGCCGCCGATAGTGATCGACCACTTCCGGATTGCGCAGATTGACCGGCAGCTTGTTGGCCAGCACCAACAAGGCTTCACCCGCCGCGCCGACGCCCATGCGCATCATCGATTCCTCGGTGATCCCGGCCAGGTGCGGCGTGATGATGACATTGTCGAAGCCGAAATAGGGATGGTTCGACGGCAGCGGCTGTGTCGCAAAAACATCGAGCGCGGCACCGCCGATACGGCGTTTCTGCAATGCCTCGATCAGCGCATCGTCATCGATGACCGGTCCGCGCGACACGTTGATCAGCAGCGCATGCGGCTTCATGCGGGCGATCCGCTCACGGTTGATCAGGCCGCGCGTTTCCGGCGTCAGCGGGCAGCACAGAACGATGATGTCGCTCTGCTCGACGAGAGCGTCGATCGACAGGAAGCCGACCTTGTCCGGCGCCGGCTGCATGCTGCGCGTCGTTGCCACCACCTTCAGGTCGAAGCCGTGCGCCGCGATATGGCCGACCGCCTGGCCAACGGCGCCGAGGCCGACGATGCCGATCGTCTTGCCGGCAAACTCGCTGTTGGAATTGGCGTGCTCGCGGCCGGCAAGCCAGCCTTTGGTGCGCAGGTCGCGGTCAACGACGCGGAAGTTGCGCAGCAAAGCCAGCGCCGCGAACATGACGTGCTCGGCAACCGAGCGGGCATTGACCGCCGGCACATTCGCCACCAGCACGCCGGCGGCCGTCGCTGCTTCCATGGGGATCATGT
>NZ_RZQY01000630.1:0-3619 GCF_003998575.1 Mesorhizobium sp. M7A.F.Ca.CA.001.10.2.1
AGATCGGCCGCTGGCTGAAGGACGGGCTTTCAGCCTCCAGGATTGCAGTCGCGTTCAGCGCGTTGCGCGGCAGCCCGGTGTCGCGCGACGCCATCATCGGCATCGTGCACCGCAACGCCATGCTGGGCGCGATCGGTTTTGCCAATGGCAAGGGGCCGCCGCCGCGAGCCAGACAGGCGGTGGGCAAGCGCGCTGAAAGCAAGCGGGCGACTGGCGCCCCGGGGACTGCGACGCCTGTCGTCGGCAAGATGCATGGCGTGCTTGCCGCCAAGGACATCCCCGCGCGTGAAGTGGCCCGGCCCAGGCGCCATTCGTTCGTGCGCGAGGTAGGCGTGCTGATCGCTGACGGCGTAGCCTATCGCCTGGAGACGCCGGCGCCGCCGCGCGCGGCCATCGGCCGGCAGCCGCATGGCGTGGCGATGCGTTTCATCGATTGCCTGTTTTCACGCTGCCGCGCGCCGCTGGATCTGACGGTGGAGGAGGATTCTGAAAACGATGCGCCAGGCAGCCGGCCGGGCGCCGACATGCTGTGCTGCGGCATGCGCACCAGGGCGCTGAAAAGCTATTGCACCTACCATCAGGCGCGCTTCCAGCGCCGCGTATTTGTGGCGACGGGGTGAGGCTTGGTCTCTTCTCCCCGTTCACGGGGAGAAGGTGCCGGCAGGCGGATGAGGGGCAGCGCTGACGAGGCAGGATTGAAAGCTGACATGAAATTCAAGCATCCGATTCAGATGCCACTTACCGAAGCGCTGGCGCCGCCCCTCATTGCCCTGCCGGGCGTTCGCTGTTCGAAAAGCCAAGCAATTGGCTTTTCGTCCGCTGCGCGGACCACACCTCACCGTGAACGGGGAGAAAGAAGCAAAACCTTATTTCGGCATTTGCCGGCCTTGCTTGGGCGTGCGGCTCTGCATGCTCCTTGCGTCCATCGCCATCGCCGGGTTGCCCTCGTCGACCAATATGCCGGTCACCCGGGCAAAGCCGGTAAACACCTTCATGGCGTCGGCTTCGGAAATCTGCGCGGCGATCGCCGCGCTGCAGGCGTTCAGCGCACTGCGGTAGACATGGCCGCGTCGCTCGAGCGGCCAACGCTGCAGAAAATCGGCGGCTTCGCTGACGCTGTCGATCTCTTCGATCTCATCTTCCACCCGCACTTTGAGCGGCACTCCGGTTTTCATCGTACCCACGGCGTTCACCTTCGCTTTGCGCGCGGCTCCAACTACCGCATCGATAAACGCGCCCCGCTGGCGGCCGGTTGCATCAATTTTTCGGCCGGCGCGCGATCCTCATGGGCTAGCCACCGCGTTCAGCCAGTCATGGGCGCGGCTTTTGGGCCTGGCCACCAGTATGTTCTGTTGCTTGGCCGCCCTGGTGAAGGCGTCGAACGCAATGCGCTGGCAGCAGATGCCTTCGACGGCGAGCGTAACCAGCCGCGTCGCCTCGAGATAACCAGGTGCTGTCTTGTCGGGCCATTGGTGGCGCAATGCCTCGGCTGCGCCGGCCACCGAACTGACCAGCATGGTTTTGTTATCGCAAAAGCGCACGGTAACCGGCATGAAGGCTGTCATCGGCGAACCTCCCCTTGGCATGGACGCGACATAACGTCGAAAGCTCGCGCCGGTTCCATCAGCCTGGATGCCGGGCGGCAAGGATGCTGGCGCAGCGGCGAGGAGGCGACGACCTCCGATTCAACGAAGGCCAACCGAACGGCGGCTCTCTCCGCCCTGCCGACCATGTGGGGAGATGCCCAACAGCGCGAAGGATCGCCGCTTTGCCGTTCTCCATCATCCCGAGCCAACCAGGAGCCTCCCATGAGCAAAAGGACCAGACCCGTCAAACCGCAGGCGCCGAAATTGCCGAAGGGCGAGGCCGAGCAGGTGCGCATACGCCGCGAGATCGGCCATGATTTCGCGCTCAGGGATGACGCCTTCGGCCGCAAGCGGCTGGCGGCGGGCACGCTGGAGGCTGCTCGTGTCTACGAGGTGTCGAATGACGGCTACGCCGCCACCGGCGGCATCGTGCGGGTGCGCGCCATCGATGCGCTTATCGGCATCACCTCGCTGTCGCGCCAGCAGCGCGAGGCAGGTCTGCGCTACCGCGAGGATTTCCGCTGCAGCCAGCAGGCTGATGTCAAGCCGATGCGCTGGACCGAGCGCGTCGACGGCGGCCGCGATGGCGGCGGCATCGCCGACAGTGTGCTCGACGCCGGCAGGGCCTATGCCGCCGCCACAAGAGCGCTAGGCCATTGGGAGGTGGCCGCCGTGGTGCGACAAGTCTGCTGCGCGGACGGTTCCCTCAAGCGCCTGTCCGAGCAGACCGGCGAAGGCCGGAACGTGGTGACGAAGCTCCTGAAGGTGGGGCTGGATTTGTTGGCAGTGCATTACGGGATGATGATGAGGCGGTGAGGGGTGAAATGGATCCGACCGGCGATGCCTGCCGGATCGGTGATCAAGCCCGTTCCACAGATTCGCAAGATGTGATGAACAATGCGGACCGGGCGCAGATACCCAGGCGCCTAAAACAAGGCCCGCTCCAATGGCCCCGCCAGTGTCTCGGCAAAGCCCGTCGCCAGATGGTGCCTGTCACGAAACGCCAGCTTGCCTGATATGACGACGTGGCAGGTGGTCGGGCCGCAGAATTGGTTGGTGAGGTCGATGTAGCGGGTGTCGGGCACGCTGGTCACCACGGCGCGCTCGGCGGCGGCGGTGCTATCGTTGGCGGCTTCGGCTCTTGGCGTGTCGCAGTGCGGCGAGGGTGCCTCGCGCCACCACAGGGTGCGCGCCACGCAGGAGCCGGCGAAGCTGGCGTTGATCGGCGTGTCGCGGATAACAGCCGTCTCGACACCGGCCCGGCTGAAGGCCTGCAAGGTCGAGCGCAGGCCGGCCTGCCAGCGCGCTACTTCAGCGGTGCGTTCGGCCGCGGGCAGGTCACGGATCAGATTGCCGATGGAAAATTCGGAGATCACCACCAGGCGCGGCTTGTGGCGGATGATCTCTGATATGGCCTGCTCGCGCCAGGCGTCGCATTCGGTGTAGTCGCGCTTCAGCACCGTGTTGAAGGTGGAGAGCCGCGAAGCGCGGCACGATGATTTGAGATAGGTGATGATCTTTGTGTCGTTGCGCCTGGCTGCTTCGATCAGCGGCGTCGACCACTGGTCGGCGTGCGAATCGCCGAACAGCACGATGGTGCGGGTGGCGTCGGCCGGGCCGAACATGCAGGGTTTCGGCGTCACCGTTTGGAAGTCGGCCAGGCAGTTCTTGTCGACAGCTCGCGCGATGGAAGGTCTTTCGACCGCCTGCTCGATGCCGCGCTGCTCGGGGCCGATATTGCGCGTGGCCAGATGCGCGTTGGCATAGGCGACCGCCACGCCGGTGCCGGTCAGCATCAGCGCGGGAACCAGCACAAGGCCGGGAAAAGCGCGAAGCGGTTTTGCGCCTGGAATGGCCTTGGGAAAGGCGCGGGCGCCTACCGCCATCCAGGCGCCGCGCCGCGCCGGGTCTTCGATCAAATGATAGGTGAGCACCGACAGCGCGAGCGCCAGCACGCCACAGCCAAGGCGCTGCGGCACGGAAAGCTCCGGCGCCAGCATCCCGGCATAGACGATGACCGGCCAATGCCAGAG
>NZ_RZQY01000631.1:0-3618 GCF_003998575.1 Mesorhizobium sp. M7A.F.Ca.CA.001.10.2.1
ACATGCGACAGCGCCGAGTCATCTGGCTGGCGCGCAAGTCTTTCCAGCGTCGGCAGGATGGCGTCGCCGACCTCGGCACTGATCGCGTCGGCGATCTCCTGCCGCTTCGGGTCGTTCTCGAAATTGATGGCGCCCTGGGCAAGGCCATAGAACCAGCGGCGCAGCGTCGGCATGTCAATGTCGGCAAGGCCGAGCGAGCGCGCCAGGCTGAGCGTCGACACCGGTTCGAAATAATCGGCCATCAGCTCGGCGGAGCCCTGGTTGGCGATCCGGTCGAGAAGAGGTTCGGCAATCGACCGCACGAGGTCGCCGGCATAGGCGGCAACGGTGCGCGGCCGGTATTTCGGATCGACGCCCTGTCGCAGCTGTTTATGCGTTTCGCCATCGGTGGTCAGGATGGTGGGCTTGCCGAAGGAGCGCTCGACCGGCGATGAGCCGACGACGGCGGAGAAGATGTCGGGCGACTTGGCGACGCTCTCGACATCCTTCCAGCGGGTGACGAACCACAGGTTGACCGCCGGCACGAAAGCGACAGGCGCACTGCGCCTGAGCTCTGCATAGATCGGGTAGGGATCGGCTTCCAAAGCCTCAACGGTGATATTTTCGGCAAAGCTCAAATCCGCCACTCCCCTTGTGGTGTAAGGGCGGCGTGGCACGCCGCCCCTTTGCTTTTCTCAATCTTTCAGCGGCTGGCCGAGGTTTTCGAAGGCTATGGGATCGCGGCTCTTCAGCGCGCTGGCCAGCAGCAGGCCGACGATCGCGGCGATCAGCACCAGCCCCGGCAGGAACACGCCAAGAAAACCGCCGGCCCCGGACAGGCTGCCGAAATTGATGACGATCAGGTAGATGATGATGACGAAAGCGATGAAGGTCAGCCCGGGCAGGATGGTGGTCTTCAGCGCGTTCTCCTGGGCTGCCGGGTTGGCGCGGAAGAACATCACCACGGCAAGCGAGGCCACCGCCATCATGACGATGACGCCGAGCGTCGCGACATTGGTCAGCCACGAAAACAGCGCCAGCACCGGATCGAGGCCGAGCACGGCGAACAGGCCGACGACGACCGCAGCGAGCACGCTCTGGATGACGGAAGCGACATGCGGGCTCTGGTGCACCGCATGCGTCACGCCAATCGTCTGCGGCAACAGTTTTTCGCGGCCCGAGACATAGATATAGCGCGCAACCGCATTGTGGAACGCCAGCACGCCGGCAAACAGGCTCGACACGAACAGGATGCTCATCGCCTGCGACAGCATCGTGCCGGCGTAACGATCCGACAGGCCGAACAGGAAGGTCGTCGGATCCTGCAGCCCTTGCAGCGTCGGCAGCAGCTTGTCGACACCGGCGCCGACCGCCATCAGCCATGCCGTGAGCATGTAGAAGACGCCGATCAACACGACCGAAAAATAGGTGGCGCGCGGAATGGTGATCTTTGGATCGCGGGCTTCCTCGGCATAGATCGTCGTCGCCTCGAAACCGATGAAGGCGGCAAAGCAGAACAGAATGGCGATGGCCGGCGAGCCTGATGTGATCTGGCTCCAGCTGAACGGCGCCGCCGACAGGCCGCTATCGCCGCCGGTCTTGAGGATGGCGATGTCGAGGACCAGCACCACAAGATATTCGCACAGCACCAGCACCGTTAGGATCTTGGCGGAGAGGTCGACCTGCCGATAGCCGAGCACGGCGACCAGCGCGATGGCGATGAAACTCCACACCCACCAGGGCAGGTTGATGCCCCAGCCGGCGAACAGGCCTGACGTCGCGGCGCCGAGCAGGCCCATGACCCCGATCTGCATGGCATTGTAGGACAGGATGGCGATCAGCGCCGTGGCGCCGCCGGCCATGCTGCCGAGGCCGCGCGCGGCATAGGCATAGAAGGCGCCGGCATTGCCGACATGGCGTGACATGGCGACATAGCCGACCGCGAACAAAAGCAGCAGCACAGTCACGATCAGATAAGTGCCGGCAAAGCCGGCGCCATTGCCCATCAGCATGCCGAGCGGCGTGCCGCCGGCGACGGCCGTGAGCGGGGCGGCCGCCGAAATCACCATGAAGGTGATGGCGCCGACGCCAAGACTGTTCTTGCGCAGCCTGTTGGCCGGCGCCTGTTCTGCAACTGCTGTCATCGATCCCTCCTGTTTGCAAACCCTCAGGCTCGCCGGCCGAATGGCCTGTCCCATGCACTCTGGCGGTTGGTTCGTTATTTGAACCGTTATTTTGAATATAGACTTGCAAACAATGCCGATGCCTGTCAAGTTAATTCACACGTTAAATGATTGTCCCGAACCGGGAGGCAAATTTGAGTACGGTCGGAAAAGCGATCTCGCTTCTGGAGCTGTTCAGCGTCGACGAGCCCGAGCTCGGCCTGTCCGATCTGGCGCGCCGCTCGGGCTTCGACAAGGCGACGACACGGCGGCTGCTGGTTGCGCTGGCCGGCCATGGTTTTGTCGAGCAGGATATCGGCACGCGGCACTATCGCCTCGGCGCCGGCCTGTCGCGGCTGGCGCGCATCCGCGAAGCGCGCTTTCCTTTCCTGCAGACAGCTGTTCCGCTGGTGCGGGACCTGGCAGCATCGACGGCCGAGACCGTGCATTTGTCGGAATTCGGCGTCGACAGGCTGGTCACCGTCCATGTCGAGCATCCGGCATGGGCGAACCGGGTCAACATCGACATCGGTCAGTTGTTGCCCCTGCATTCGACCGCGTCGGGCATCGCCTATTTGGCCTTCGCCCGCGACGAGACCGTCAAGGCGTGCCTGACGGGTTCCCTCGACGCTTTCACGGCCCATACGCTGATCGAGCCGGCCGCCATCTCAAGATGCATGAGCGAGGCGCGCGAGCGCGGCTATTCGATCTGCGACCAGGGCTATGAGGAAGGTGTGATCAGCGTCGCGGCGGCAATCCGCGGGGCGGATGGCTTTGCGCTCGGCACCATCGCGGTGGCGGCGCCAAAGGCCAGAACGACGGCAGCCGCGATCACGGAGCGGGGACTTGCCGTGAGGGAGGCGGCACGGGAGATTTCCATGCGCCTCAACGGCGAAAACCTGCAAATCTTGAGGAGGCAGGCCTGATGCCCTCGGAGACAGCGCCCCGCATCCTGGTCATCGGCACGGGCGACACAAAGGCCGAAGAGCTGCTGTTCATGAAACAGTGCATCGAGCAGTCAGGCGGCAGCGCCGTGATGATGGATGTCAGCGTGCTGGGCGACCCGCCCTACAGCCCGGACCACGACAAGCATGCCGTGGCCCGGGCCGTGGATGTGACGATCGCCGAGATCGTCTCGAGCGGTGATGAGAACACCGCCATGACGCTGATGGCCGGCGGCGCGGTGCAGCTGGTGCGCAAGCTCCATCAAAACGGCGAGATCGACGCTTTCATCGCCATCGGCGGTTCGATGGGGACAGATCTGGCGCTCGACGTGGCGCTTTGCCTGCCGCTCGGTGTGCCGAAATTCGTCGTCTCGACCATCGCCTATTCGCATCTCATCCCGCCCGAGCGCGTCGCGCCCGACCTGATGATGATCCTCTGGGCCGGCGGGCTGTACGGCCTCAACTCGATCTGCAGGCTGGTCCTGTCACAGGCCTGTGGTGCGGTCGTCGGCGCGGCCAGGATTGTGCTGGAG
>NZ_RZQY01000632.1:0-3610 GCF_003998575.1 Mesorhizobium sp. M7A.F.Ca.CA.001.10.2.1
ATGAGGAACAGCTGCACCAAAAGTGGCGTACCCCGGAAGATCCAGACATAGAAGCGCACAAGCGCGACCAGCGGCTTGGGGCCGAACAGCCGGGCGAGTGCAGCACCCAACCCAACGGCCAGCCCCAAGGCGAAGGACAACAGCGTCAGCGGCACGGTGAAGATCAGCGCCGCCCACAGCAGCGAAGGCAGCGACTCCAGCATCAGTTGCAGCCAGTGCGGCACGTATGACCCTCCAGATTGGTCGAAGCAGCTTGGTCAAGGCGAGAATGCGTCTGCCATATCACGACAAAAGCGGCGGGCCGTCAAAGACGGCTCGCCGCTCTATGTGTCTCATGGCCGCGGAGCGGCTCGCCTCGTAGATTACTTCGAAACATCCTGGCCGAAATAGGTGTCGGCGATCTTCTTATAGGTGCCGTCGGCCTTGATGTCGGCCAGCGCCTTGTTGATCGCGGCGACCAGCTCCGGATCGCCCTTGCGCACGATGACGCCGGAATAGTCGGCGTTTTCCTCTTGCGCGGCAATCTTCACATTGGCGTCGGGCTTGTGCTTCTTGAAGTCGAGGAACGACAGGCTGTCATTGATCGTGGCGTCGGCGCGGCCGGTCAGAAGCAGCTGGATCGACTGGTCGAAGCCATCGGTGCCGACCAGTTCAGCGCCGTTCGTTTCGGCCAGCTTGCCGAAATTCGAGGTCAACGACTGCGCCGACTTCTTGCCCTTGAGATCGGCGAAGCTCTTGATGTCGGTGTTGTCGCCGCGCACGATCAGCACCGCCTTGGAGGCGATGTAGGGATCGGAGAAGTCGTACTTGGCTTTGCGGGCATCGGTGATGCCCACCTGATTGATGACGGCGTCGTAGCGATTGGCGTCGAGGCCGGCGATCAGTCCATCCCACTTGCCTTCGAGGAATTCGGCCTGGACACCAAGCTTCTCGGCAATCGCCTTGGCGATTTCGACGTCGAAGCCGACCAGTGCACCGGACGTGTCATGGTAGGTGAACGGCGCATAGGTGCCTTCCGTGCCGATCTTGATGACACCGGCGTGCTTGATCTGGTCGAGATTGGGGCCGGCATGACCTGAAGCGACAGCCAGGGCCTGCAGCGTTCCGGCGATAATGAGCGACTTGAGCCATTTCATTTTTCTGTGATCCCGTCCTTGGCCGGCTGGCCGGCATATTTGTGAGCGCTGGAAACTGACAGATGCAAGCCGAAAAAATAAGGAACAGGATTTCAAAAACGGCGGGTTTATGAAACCATATTCTCTAAACGGCACTTTCCACTCGTGATCGCTGCCATCTCAGACCTTCTGAGAATCCTTCAGGCAACACAATCGCGCCGCCGCGGTCGCGGAACCTTTCCCGCGCATGGCAGTTCTGGCTGTTCTAGGGCACGACGCCGGCATTTCAACCCGGGCGGCAGCCAACTTTGCAAAGTCATTCGCACCACCCAGGGAGCGCCTCATGATGGAAGACACGGCAGGACGGATCATGGTCCGCGCGGCAATGAAGGCTCCCTACCTCGAGCGTGACGAAGAGCATCGGCTTGCATTGCTCTGGAAAGAGGACAACGACCAGAACGCGCTGCACTCAATCACCGTCGCCCATATGCGGCTGGTCATTTCCATGGCCTCCAAGTTCCGCCATTACGGCCTGCCGCTCGGCGATCTGGTCCAGGAGGGTCATGTCGGATTGCTCGAGGCCGCCGCCCGCTTCGAGCCGGAGCGCGAGGTGCGGTTCTCGACCTATGCGACATGGTGGATCCGCGCCTCGATGCAGGACTATATCCTGCGCAACTGGTCTATCGTGCGTGGTGGCACCAGCTCGGCTCAGAAGGCGCTGTTCTTCAACCTGCGACGCCTGCGCGCGCGGTTGGCGAATGGCACGGAGCCGCTCTCCAACGCCACGCTCTATCGCGAAGTGTCGGAGGCGCTTGGCGTCTCCGAAGCCGATGTGGCGATGATGGATTCGCGGCTCTCGGCGCCCGACTCCTCGCTCAACATGCCTATTGCCGACGATGCGGGTTCGACCGAGCGCATGGATTTCCTGATTTCGGACGATCCGCTGCCCGACGAGATCGTCGGCGACAAGATCGATGTCGCGCGCCGCTCGCTCTGGCTGAGGGAGGCGCTTCGCGCGCTCAACGCACGGGAGCTGAGGATCATCGAGGAACGGCGGCTGAACGACGAGGGCGCGACACTCGAAGCGCTCGGCGAAACCCTCGGCATCTCCAAGGAACGCGTCCGCCAGATCGAGGCCCGCGCCATGGAAAAGCTCAAGGTCGCATTGGTGAAGCAGAATCCGGAGTTCATGGCGACTGCCGCCTGAACGGCGGCAGGCGTCCAGCGGCGCCTACTTGTCGGTGACGATCTTGACCTTGTCGCCGGCCGAAACCGCGGCACCGGGCGACAGCGCGTTGAGGACGCGGAACAGGTCGAGCTTGCGGTCAACGCCGACCATCTGCGCCGAAAGCGAACCCATCGTCTGCCCAGGCTGGACGGTGACGACGCGGATGTGCAGCGGCTTCAGCGCCGCCTTTTCGGCAGCACTCAGAATCCGGAACGAGCCGCTTACCGAACGGGCGATCGTGTCCAGAGACGTGCTGGCGGAAGGGGCCGCGGTCAGCAGCCGGTAGACTTGGCCGCCAGCGCGGATCACCGCTATGTCGAATTGCCAGCCTTCGGCGCCGGCATGCGCGGTCGCCGCCTCATTGCCGTTGATGGTTTCCTGCTTGACGCTGCTGTCGACGAGACCAGCCACCCAGCCGCTGCGGATATAGTCCGTCAGCGCCCGGTTCTTGTCGATAGAGACGCCATCGAAACGGATCGCTATGTCGCCGGGGCCGGTGGCCGTCACCGCTGCCGCCGAATTGTCGATGATGAAGCCGTCCGGCACCGTGAACGACACGCCAAGGCCCGGGTGCAGGAAGGTTTCGCCGCGCACATAGCCTTCCTCAGGCGTGTCGCCATAGAGCAGGCCGTCTATGCCGGCGAGGAAGGAATCGCGGTCGCGCGTGCCGACGCCCGGCGCGCCGAACTGGCGAGCATGGCGCTGCGCCAGATCGATGCGCTGCGGCGTGTTGGGGTGCGTGGCCAGGAAGTCCAGGCTGGCGTCGGTGGCGCCGCTGATCGAGCGGAAATCGGTATAGGCCGACATCGATTGAAGGAAGCGGCCTGCGGCGAAAGGATCGTAGCCGGCCTCGCCGATCGACTTGATGCCGATGGCGTCGGCTTCCAGCTCCTGGTTGCGCGAAAATTGCGCCAGCCTCAGCTTGCCGCGGATCAACGCCGCCTTGGCGGTCGGGCTGTCGCCGAGCACATCGGAAACCACCTTGGTCGCCAGGCCTTCCTCTGCCTCGAGCTGTTGGCGCTGCAGGCCGTGATTGGCAGTGACGTGGCCCATCTCATGCGCGATGACAGCGGCAAGCTCGGCCGAATCATTGGCCAGCGCCAGGAGGCCGCGGGTGATGTAGAGATAACCGCCCGGCAGCGCGAATGCGTTGACGTTGGGCGAATTTAGAATGGTGATGCGATAGGTCTGTGTCGGGTTGGCGGACACCACCGTCAAACTACCGACCACCTTGGCGACCATTCGCTCGAGCTTGGGGTCGGAATAT
>NZ_RZQY01000633.1:0-3597 GCF_003998575.1 Mesorhizobium sp. M7A.F.Ca.CA.001.10.2.1
ATTTTCACCGGTATGCGCGAAATATCGTAGCCCAGGATAATATAGTCGCCGCGCAGGAGGTCGCGCGGATCGACGGGCTCGATCTTCAGCAGCACCTCTTTGCCGTTGCGCAGGATCGCCGCGCGGCCGGCGATGATCCAGCTCAGGAAGCCGATCTGGACGAGCGCCAGCACCAGTGCCGAGATGACAAGCCTTTTCCCGGTGATCATGCCGTGGCTCCTTTGGCATCTGGACCTTTCATACGCTTTTCCACGCGGATGATGACGATCGCAAGGATGCCGAGCAGCACCGCGGCGGCCAGGAAGAAGCCGGCCGTATCGAGCATCGATTGCAAGGTCACCACATAGATGATGGCGAGTTCGAAGGCGAAGCCGAGATAGGCAAACCAGCGCAGCCCACGGCTTTCCCGCCCTGCCAGCACGATTGCGGCGACAATGCCGGCAAGCGCGATCACCGAAGCGAGGGCAAAACCGCTGTTGTAGGTGCTCTCGTCGGCGAGTTCGAACTGAATCATTGCGAGGCCGGTGAGGAAGCCGAGCAGTGCGTGCAAGGGCAAGCGGCCGCCGAGCTGCACGACCCGGTCGACTGGATCCGGCGCGAAGACCGAGGCCGCGAACAGCAGCGCCGAGACGACGACCAGCGGGATCGCCACCTGCAGCGTGTCGTGGTTGGTGACCAGCAGCACAAGATAGAACAGAACCGACAGGATGATCAGGTGGCGAGCCGCCTGGCTGCGGGTCCAGAACGAGACGGCAAACAGCACGATCGCCATGATCAAGAAGGCATGCGGAAATTCGCTGCGGCTGTAGTAGTCGAAGCCTTTCAGGAACAGCCAGGCATCGGCGATGCCGACCGAAGCGACCGTCAGCGGATTAGAACGCAGCGCCACCGCCGCCAGCGCCGTTCCGGCGCCCCAGGTGACCAGAGCCGAGGCCTCGTCGCCCGAGAGATGATACATCTGGCCGATCAGCGCGATCGAGCCGCCGAAAGCCGCAGCCGCCACGATCCAGAGCGCTTCGCCGATCGCCGCATGGTCGCGGGCCTTCAGCACCGCGCCGCCGACATAGCCACCAAGGATGACGGCAAACAGTGCCGCCACGCGCGCCAGCCGCGGGGTCGCGTCCCAATTGGCGGCGACGAAAATCAGGATGGCGGCTCCGAACAGCACGGCAGCCATCATCGCCAGGATAGAGCCGAAGCTGAGCGACTTGCGCTCGTTGGCCTCGACATCGCGCGAAAGCGAATCGGCTGTGGCGGCGTCAATCAGCCCGGCCTGCAGCCAACGCGCGATATCCGCCCTGACCCGCGACGAATAACTCGCCATGCTGCCACTCCCCCAGTTCGGTCTTTTTTTCAGCCGATCCGGTCAAACCGCTGACGCGGCGGCATTTTCCGATTCGGGTTTCTTTGTGTCAGGTCCGTGAACGCCCGTTAATGCTGCATTGCACAATTTGCATTGCTGCCATGCAGCCATAGCGCTTTTAAATCGATATGGGTCCGCCTATTTATAGTTCGTACACAAACGGAATGATCCGCAAGAAAGACGAAACGAGAACTACCATGAACCTGATCCGCAACTACCGCAACTGGCGCCGCTACAGGGACACCGTGTCCGAGCTGAGCCGCCTGAGCAACCGTGAACTGACCGACCTCGGCATCAGCCGCAGCGACATTCCTTACGTCGCTCGCAAGGCGGTCTAATTCTTCGGACCGCGAATGGTCCGAACCAGTTTTGAAAAAGAGAACGACAATGAACCTGATCCGCAATTATCGTAACTGGCGCGTTTATCGCGAGACGGTTACCGAGCTGGGTCGCCTTTCCAACCGCCAGCTGCATGATCTCGGTATCGTCCGCGACGAAATCAAGATCATCGCCCGCCAGGCGATCTAACCAGAATTTCGCCAGGGTCGACCTCCTCCCCGACCCTGACGGATCCGGTCAACCTTCACCTCCTCCCGAGGGTTGACCACCAAAACGGCGCCCGCCGCACCTCCTCCCGCGGCGGGCGCTGTTACCCGGGGCAAAAGGAATTTTGCCCCAAAAGGTTTCGCCCCTTTCAAACGGCGAAAGAGTTTTCGTCAAAGCCGACCTCCTCCCCGGCGATGACGAATAGGCCCGACCCTCACCTCCTCCCGAGGGTTGGCCACAAAAACGGCGCCCGCTGCACCTCCTCCCGCGGCGGGCGCTGTTTCCCCGGAGTAAAACGAATTTGCTCCAGAGGTTTCGCCCCTTTTAAAAATGGCGAAAGGAATTTCGTCAAAGCCGACCTCCTCCCCGGCGATGACGAATATGGTCGGCCTTCACCTCCTCCCGAGGGTCGACCCCAAAAACGACACCCGCCGGACCTCCTCCCCCGGCGGGTGTTGTCGTTTTCAGGAGGCGCTCCCATCAGCAGCTGTTTGCCCCGCACCGCGCACGGCAATTGCAATCGCCGCACCAAGCGATTATTCCGGCGCTCATGAGCAAAAACCCCATCCATATCATCGGCGGCGGCCTCGCCGGTTCCGAAGCCGCCTGGCAGGCAGCGCAGGCCGGCGTTCCGGTCATCCTGCATGAAATGCGGCCCGTTCGCGGCACCGATGCACACAAGACCGACAGCCTGGCCGAGCTCGTCTGTTCCAATTCCTTCCGCTCCGACGATGCCGACAACAACGCAGTCGGCCTGTTGCATGCCGAAATGCGGCTGGCCGGCTCGTTGATCATGAGCGCCGGCGACGCCAACCAGGTTCCGGCCGGCGGCGCGCTGGCCGTCGATCGCGACGGGTTCGCCGACGCAGTGACGAAAAAGCTCGAAGCACACCCGCTGATCACCATCCAGCGCGAGGAAGTGCCTGGTCTGCCGCCGGCGGATTGGGACCAGGCGATCGTCGCCACGGGCCCATTGACCGCCCCCGGGCTTGCCCAGTCGATCGCGGAAGCGACCGGCGCCGATGCGCTCGCCTTCTTCGACGCCATCGCGCCAATCGTCCATTTCGACACGATCGACATGGATACCTGCTGGTTCCAGTCGCGCTACGACAAGGTCGGGCCAGGCGGCACCGGCAAGGACTACATCAATTGTCCTATGGACAAGGACCAGTACCTTGCCTTCGTGCAAGCGCTGGTCGACGGCCAGAAAACCGAATTCAAGCAATGGGAAGGCACGCCCTATTTCGACGGCTGCCTGCCGATCGAGATCATGGCCGAGCGCGGCGTCGAGACGCTGCGCTACGGGCCGATGAAACCGATGGGGCTGACCAACGCGCACAATCCGACCGTAAAGGCCTATGCCGTGGTGCAGCTGCGGCAGGACAATGCGCTGGGCACGCTCTACAACATGGTCGGTTTCCAGACCAAGTTGAAGCATGCCGAGCAGGTGCGGGTGTTCCGCACCATTCCGGGTCTCGAAAACGCCGATTTCGCCCGCCTCGGCGGCCTGCACCGCAACACCTACATCAACTCGCCGACCTTGCTCGACGCTTCGCTGCAACTGAAGTCGCGGCCCGGCCTGCGTTTCGCCGGCCAGATCACCGGGTGCGAAGGCTATGTCGAAAGTGCCGCGATCGGTCTGCTTGCCGGCCGCTTCGCCGCAGCCGAGCGTCTCGGCCACTCACCGT
>NZ_RZQY01000634.1:0-3593 GCF_003998575.1 Mesorhizobium sp. M7A.F.Ca.CA.001.10.2.1
ATGCAGCACGCCCGGCGCGCCGGCATTCATCGAGGCGCAATGCTCGATGCCGTCAAGGCCGCGTCCGCCGGCCTCGATGCCGATGATGCGGACCTCTTTGTCGTCGAGGAAGGGATGGAACAGGCCGATGGCGTTCGAACCACCGCCGACAGCGGCGATGATGGTGTCCGGCAGTCGGCCTTCCTGCTCTAGGATCTGCGCCCGCGCTTCGGTGCCGATTACCGACTGGAAGTCGCGCACCAGCTCCGGATAGGGATGCGGGCCGGCGGCGGTGCCGATCAGGTAATAGGTGTCCTCGACATTGGTCACCCAGTCGCGCAACGCCTCGTTCATGGCGTCCTTCAGCGTGCCGTGACCAGCGGTCACCGGGCGCACTTCGGCGCCGAGCAGCTTCATGCGGAAGACATTGGGGCTTTGCCGGGCGACGTCGGTGGCGCCCATATAGACGACGCAGGGGAAGCCGAAGCGGGCCGCGACCGTGGCCGATGCCACGCCATGCTGGCCGGCGCCGGTCTCGGCGATGATGCGCTTCTTGCCCATGCGCTTGGCCAGCAGGATCTGGCCGAGGCAGTTGTTGATCTTGTGCGAACCGGTGTGGTTCAAATCCTCGCGCTTGAAATAGACCTTTGCGCCGCCGAGATGCTTCGTGAGGCCTTCGGCGAAATAGAGCTTCGAGGGTCGCCCGGCATAATGGGTCGACAGGTCAGTCAGCTCGGCCCTGAAATTCGCATCGTTCTTGACCTCGTTCCAGTGCTGCTCCAGATCGAGGATCAGCGGCATCAGCGTTTCGGCAACGAAACGACCGCCGAAAATGCCGAACATGCCCTGTTCATCGGGTCCGGTGCGGAAGGAATTGGGTGTCGCCGGCTTGTTCATCGCCGATCTCCTGGCATCTTGACTTATGAAGCATGTCCTTGTCGGAAAACCGGTTCCCACTTTTCCGGGACATGCTCTGGTTTAAGGCACTACTAGGCTGCGCGGGTGTTCCGCGCGGTCCTGACGGCCCGGAAAAACTGTTCGATCAGCGCCGGATCCTTGACGCCCGGTGCGCTTTCCACGCCTGAGGAAATGTCTATTCCGGGCGGGTCGGCAAGCCGAAGGGCATCGCCGATATTGGCGGCGTTGAGCCCACCGGAAAGCATGTAATCGACGCCGCCGTCAAGGCCGACAAGAATGCGCCAGTCGAAGGCAACACCATTGCCGCCCGGCAGTTCTGAGCCTTTCGGCGGCTTGGCGTCGAACAGGAACCGGTCTGATATGCCGATGAATGGCTTTATCCGTTCGAGATCGGCAGCCTCGCTGAGCGGCAGCGCCTTCATCACCGGCAAACCATAACGGGCTTTGACCTCGGCGACGCGCTCGGGCGTTTCCGCGCCATGCAGTTGCAGCATGTCGGGCTGCATTTGGGCAAGGATTTCATCCAGGAAAGCGTCGCTGGCATCGACGATGACAGCAACCGCCATCGCCTTGCCGCGCGCCGCCTCGCGCAGGCGGCCAGCCTCGGCGGGTTCGACATAGCGTGGGCTTTTGGCGAAGAAGATAAACCCGACATGGCTGGCGCCGCCGGCCAGCGCCGCGGCCATTGCCGCGTCGGTCTTCAAGCCGCAGATCTTGATGTCGAGTGCCATGGCGCGGGAATTGGCATGAAAAGCGAAAAGAGTCGAGAAAAAGCATGCTGTTTGCCGGCGCGGCCAAAGGCGCTACCTATGGATGAACAGGACACACTGCGGGAGCATGACCATGACCGACAGGACAATTGCCGAACTCAGGCAGAAGATCGCGCAGGCGCGCGAGGTCATCGCGCACCTGATCGACAAGGCCGCCTTCGACGGCGCCGAGGCGCACCGCGCGCTCGACTATTTTGGCAGCGATGAATTCGACGGCAATTTCCTGCCGTGGCCGCATCATGGCGATGAGGGGCTACGGCCTGAGGACTTGAACGCCGCCAACGACGACTGAGCGATCTACTCGAACATGATCGCCTGCAGCGCACCGCCATTGCGCTTCAGCCAGTCCTTGCAGCGATCGGTGTCGGGGCAGAGCTTTTCGCACAATTTCCAGAATTTCGGACCGTGGTTCATCTCCTTGAGATGCGCCACTTCATGCGCGACGAGGTAGTTGATGACCGGCGACGGCGCCATCATGATGCGCCAGGAAAAGGACAGATTGCCTTCGGAGGTGCATGACCCCCAGCGGCTTGATGTGTCCTTGAAGCGGATAGCCTTGGCGCGCTTGCCGAGCGCCTCGGTGTGTTTGGCCACCAGCTTCTCGATTTCCTTCTTGGCCTCGCGCTTGAGGAAATCGGCGAGGCGGCGCGGCAGATGTATGCGGTCGCCATGCACGATCAAGAGCGGACCACGTTCGTCGCGCGACACGGTGACGGTGCCGCGCTTTGACGGTTCATGGACGATGCGGTGCGGCACGCCGCGCAGCGGGATCCTGATGCCGGGCCGCACCTGCGGCCGCGTCGGCACCTTGGCCAGTCGCTGCTCCAGCCAGTCCTGGTGCCGCTCGAGGAACCTGTCCACTTCGCCGCGGCGCAGGCCTGGCGGCACGGTTATGCGTAGACCCTGGCCGCCTGAATCGATGCGCAGCGTCATTCGGCGCGCCCTGGCGCTCTCGACGATCTTAAGCGGCAGCGTGCGGCCGGCGACGCAATATTCGCGCTCCACGACAGGCGTGGGCTTGGGCTTTGTCAGATTGCGAAAGAAGCCGAGAGTCATGGCGGGACGATACGCGATTCGAGAAAAACGACTAGAACAAAAAAGAAACGGCGCCGCTCGCGCGACGCCGTTTTTTCACGATGTGGCCAGTCGCTTGGCCTCAGTCGTCAAGCAGGTTCGAGCCCTTGCCACGCTTGGTGGTCGTCGTTCCGGTGCTTGGATCGGTCTTCGTCGGAGCCGTCGACTTGTTGCGGTTGGCCATGAACCGGTCGAACTCGTCCTGGTCCTTGGCGCGGCGCAATTCGCGGGCATACTCGTCGAACTGGGTCAGCATCTCGTCGAGCTTGCGGCGCTCTTCGTTCAGCCGCTCAAGTTCCTTTTCGCGCCAGTCGTCGAAAGCGACGTTGCCGGTGCGGGCGGAGCCATTGCCCCAGCGCGCGGCCTTGTCGGAACCGCGGCGGCAGCCGGCGAAGATGCCGTCGGTCGCGCGGTTGACGTCACGCTTGAAGCCATCGAGGCGGTCGCCCCAGATGATGTAGGCGAGCATGGCGAAGCCGAGTGGCCAGAACACCATGAAACCTACAACCATCAACGCGATGGTTGCCGGCGTCCAGGCCGGACGGATCAATGCGGATGCGTTCATTTTCTCCCATTCCTTCGGTTGGAGACAGCCAAATCCGGGCTGCGTGGAATCGAAATGGGAAGAGAAAAACGGCGATTCAAGACAATGTCCGCCAAATCCGGACAAGCATCTGAAATGATTATCGCTTTTTGATCATATCGAGGAAAAGCACGACCAGCCCGGCAATCAGGCCCCAGAATGCGGCGCCAACGCCGAACAGCGTCAGACCCGACGCGGTGACGACAAAGGTGACGGTGGCGGCCATGCGATCCGCCTCTTCCTTCAGCGCGATAGACAGCGCGTTGGCG
>NZ_RZQY01000635.1:0-3589 GCF_003998575.1 Mesorhizobium sp. M7A.F.Ca.CA.001.10.2.1
CCCTTCGTTGATTAGAAGCCGTTCTTCCCCGGTATCCAGTTGGTGCCGGCACAGGCGATCGCCGACATGCAGAAGGATGGCGCCGGCTTTGCCGGGTTCGCCACCTGGCTGGACCTGACGCCGGCACATCCCGACATGCTGGCGGTGCCGGATCCGGATTCGGTGATCCAGCTGCCGTGGAAGCCGGAAGTCGCCTGGGTCGCGGCCAACTGCATCATGGACGACAAGGAGGTCGACCAGGCGCCGCGCAACACGCTGAAGCGGCTGATCGCGGAAGCCGCCAGCGACGGCATGCACGTCAAGACCGGCGTCGAGGCCGAGTTCTTCCTGATCTCGCCCGACGGCAAGACGATTTCCGACGAATACGACACGGCCTCAAAGCCCTGCTACGACCAGCAAGCGGTGATGCGTCGCTATGACGTCATCGCCGAGATCTGCGACCACATGCTGGCGCTCGGCTGGGGCGCCTACCAGAACGACCACGAGGATGCCAACGGCCAATTCGAGATGAACTGGGCCTTCGACGACGCGCTGGCGACCGCGGACAAGCATTCCTTCTTCAAGTTCATGGTCAAGTCGATCGCCGAGAAGCATGGCCTGCGCGCGACGTTCATGCCCAAACCGTTCCAGGGCCTGACCGGCAATGGCTGCCATGCCCATATCTCGGTCTGGGATAAATCGGGCAAGACCAACGTTTTCGCCGACAAATCGATGGAGCTCGGCCTGTCGGCCAAGGGCCGGAATTTCCTCGGCGGCATCATGAAGCATGCCTCGGCGCTGGCCGCGATCACCAACCCGACGGTCAATTCCTACAAACGCATCAACGCGCCGCGCACCATTTCGGGCGCGACCTGGGCGCCGAATACAGTGACCTGGACCGGCAACAACCGCACCCACATGGTGCGCGTGCCCGGCCCGGGCCGCTTCGAACTGCGACTGCCGGATGGGGCGGCCAACCCCTATCTGCTGCAGGCGGTTATCATCGCCGCCGGCCTCGACGGCATCCGCTCCAAGGCAGATCCCGGCAAGCGCTACGACATCGACATGTACCAGCATGGGCACACGGTGAAGGGCGCGCCAAAACTGCCGCTCAACCTGCTCGACGCGTTGCGCGAGTTCGACAAGGACAAATCGCTCAAGGCGGCGCTGGGTGAGGAATTCTCGTCGGCCTACCTAAAGCTGAAGCACCAGGAATGGAATTCCTATGCTTCGCACTTCACGCAATGGGAGCGCGACCACACGCTGGATATCTGACCACCAGCGTGACGCGAGCGACCTCGGAATGAACTGATGAAATATTCGATCTTTTCGCTCGCCCGCGCCGCCCTGTCCGGCCACAAGAACTGGCAACGCACCTGGCGCGACGCCACGCCGAAGGATCGCTACGACGTGGTGATCATCGGCGGCGGCGGCCACGGGCTTGCCACCGCCTGGTTTCTCGCCAGCGAGTACGGCATCAAGAATGTCGCCGTACTCGAAAAAGGCTGGATCGGCTCCGGCAATGCCGGCCGCAACACCACCATCATCCGCTCCAATTACGGCCTGCCCGGCAACACCGGCTTCTACGAATTGTCGATGAAGCTGTGGGAGCGGATGGAGCAGGACCTCAACTACAATGCGATGGTCAGCCAGCGCGGCGTCATCAACCTCTACCACTCCGACGCACAGCGCGACGCTTATGCGCGGCGCGGCAACACCATGCGCATCAACGGCATCGACGCCGAACTGCTCGACCTCGCTGCCGTCAAGAAGATGATCCCGTTCCTGAACTTCGACAATGCGCGCTTTCCCGTGCAAGGCGGGCTCTTGCAGCGGCGCGGCGGCACGGCGCGGCACGATGCGGTGGTCTGGGGCTATGCCCATGCGGCGAGCGAACTCGGCGTCGACATCATCCAGAATTGCGAAGTCACCGGCTTCGTCAGGGACGCCAATGGCAAGGTGACCGGCGTCGAGACATCGCGCGGCAAGATCGGTGCCGGCAAGGTCGGCATGGCGGTCGCCGGAAGTTCGTCGCGCGTCGCGGCGATGGCCGGCCTGCGCCTGCCTATCGAAAGCCATGTGCTGCAGGCCTTTGTCTCCGAGGCGATCAAGCCGCTCATCCCTGGTGTCATGACCTTCGGCGCCGGCCATTTCTACGTCAGCCAGTCCGACAAGGGCGGCCTCGTCTTCGGCGGTGACATAGACGGCTACAATTCCTACGCCCAACGCGGCAACATGCCTGTCATGGAGGACGTCTGCGAGGGCGGCATGGCGCTGATGCCGATGATCGGCCGCGTGCGCCTGCTGCGCCAGTGGGGCGGCATCATGGACATGTCGATGGACGGTTCGCCGATCATCGACAAGACGCCGGTCGACGGGCTCTATCTCAACGCCGGCTGGTGCTATGGCGGCTTCAAGGCGACACCAGGCTCCGGCTTTGTCTTTGCCCATCTGCTGGCGCGCGACGAATCGCACGAAGAAGCCGCTCGGTTCCGTCTCGACCGGTTCCGTACCGGCGCCATGATCGACGAAAAGGGCCAAGGCGCCCAACCGAACCTGCATTGAAGGCGGTCTAGAACAGCATGCGCATTGTCTGTCCCTTCTGCGGCGAACGCGAACTCGGCGAGTTCACCTATCTCGGCGACGCCAAGCCGGTGCGGCCGGTCGCCGACGCCTCGGAAGACGAGGTCTTCAACTATGTCTATCTGCGCGACAACGTCGCCGGACAGACCAGCGAACACTGGTACCATGGCGGCGGTTGCCGGGCCTGGCTGAAGGTCACCCGCAACACGCTGACGCATGAGATTTCCGCCGTTGAGCCGGCGGCTGGCGTGGGTGCGAGGCAGGTCGCGAAATGAATTTTCTTGTGCAAGTCAGCGCCGCCCCTCACCTGCCTGCCGGCATCCTCTCCCCGTATAGAGACGGGGAGAGGGACCTGGCTGCTATTCCTGCAGCGTTGATGATTAGCGAAATCGTGGACGAGAGCGTCCTTCTCCCCGTCACTATACGGGGAGAAGTGCCCGGCAGGGCGATGAGGGGCGGCTCGACGCTGCCGCATGACATCGAAGCGACGAAGGGTCGGCAATCGTGACTTCCAGCCAATCCCATCGGCTCGGCAATGGCGGTCTCATCGACCGCTCGGTGCCACTGAACTTCCGTTTCGACGGCAAGGCTTTCTCCGGCTTCCAGGGCGATACGCTCGCCTCCGCGCTGATCGCCAACGGCGTCAAGCTGGTCGGCCGCTCATTCAAATACCATCGCCCGCGCGGTATTCTCACCGCTGGTTCGGAAGAACCCAACGCGCTGGTCGAGCTGCGCACCGGCGCACGGCGCGAGCCGAACACCAAGGCGACGACAGCCGAACTCTATGACGGGCTCGAGGCCGCCAGCCAGAACCGTTGGCCGTCGCTGCGCCACGATTTGATGTCGGTGAACCAGCTGTTCGCGCCGATCTTCGTTGCCGGCTTCTACTACAAGACTTTCATGTGGCCGGCGAAATTCTGGGAAGCGATCTACGAGCCGGCGATCCGCCGCGCCGCCGGCCTCGGCCGTGCCTCAGGCATCGCCGATCCCGATCACTACGACAAGGCATGGGCGCATTGCGATGTGC
>NZ_RZQY01000636.1:0-3587 GCF_003998575.1 Mesorhizobium sp. M7A.F.Ca.CA.001.10.2.1
AGGCTGGTCGAGGACAGGGTTTTCGCCGATGCTATTGCCCGTGCGGCCAGAGCCAATGAAGGCGAGAAGATCACCGTCTTCGAGATTCTCACCGCCGTCACCTTCCTCTTGTTTTCCGAACACCAGGCCGACGCCGCCATCATCGAGGTCGGGCTCGGCGGCCGCTTCGACGCGACCAATGTCGTCAAGGAGCCGGCCGTGTCAGTGATCATGCCGGTGTCGCTCGACCACGAGGCCTATCTCGGGGACCGTGTCGAACTGATCGCGGCCGAAAAGGCCGGTATTATCAAGCCCGGCTGTCCGGTGGTCATCGGCGCGCAGGAGAGCGAAACGGCGCTGCAGGTGCTGATCGAAACCGCCGAGCGGCTTGAATGCCCCACCTTCGTCTACGGCCAGGACTTCCTTGCCTTCGAGGAAAACGGCCGCATGGTCTACCAGGACGAAGACGGCTTGATGGACCTGCCACCGCCCAGGCTGCCCGGACGCCATCAGTTCGCCAATGCGGCGGCGGCGATCGCCGCGGTCAAGGCGGCCGGTTTCGAGATCAGCCATCGCGCCGCCGAAAAGGCGATGATCAATGTCGCCTGGCCAGGGCGTATGCAGAAGCTGATGCAGGGCCGGCTGGCCGAACTGGCACCCAAGGGCGCCGATATCTGGCTCGACGGTGGCCACAATCCGGGGGCCGGCGTGGTGGTTGCCGAAGCGTTGGCCGAGCAGGAAGAGAAGAACCCGCGTCCGCTGTTCCTCATCTCGGGCATGATCAACACCAAGGACCAGAGCGGCTATTTCCGTGCCTTCAAGGGCCTCGCCCGGCATGTCTACACGGTGCCGGTGAGCCTTAGCGAGGCCGGCGTGCCAAACGACGAACTGGCGGTCCGCGCGACGGAAGCCGGGCTGACCGCCGAGCCGGTGAGTTCCGTCGCCAGCGCGCTGATGCTGCTGCGCGACACCTGGGACGGTCCGGCGCCACGCATCCTGATCAGCGGTTCGTTGTATCTGACCGGCGCGGTGCTGGCCGAGAACGGCACCCCGCCGACCTGAAGGCGGATTTTTCTGCGAGGAACCTGTCATGATCAAGGTCAAGCAGCTCGCTCACGTCTGCATCTTCGCCAACGACCTTGAAGCGACACGAAGCTTCTATCGCGACGTGCTGGGCATGGACACCTGCTTCAATTTCCTGCGTGACGGCAAGATTTTCGGGTTCTACCTCGATTGCGGCGGCGGCAGCCATGTCGAGGTGTTCGGGAAAAACGAGGCCCGCTATGGCGACCTGAACCAGATCAACCACTTCTGCCTAGAAGTGGAGAACATTGATGCCGCGATCGCCCACATCAGGTCGAAAGGTGTCGACGTCACCTCAAAGAAACTGGCCTGCGATGACACATTTCAGGCCTGGATCCGCGATCCAAACGACGTGAAAATCGAGTTGTTCGAGTACACCCAGAAAAGCGCACAATTCACCGGCGACGACCGCATCGCTGATTGGTGAGACCAGCCAAGCCATGACACCGCATCAGGCGCCTTTCTAAGGGTCTCTGAAATCACAATGGTATGATTGCTTCCAGATCGATGTCGACGCCGATGCTTGCCGTCAGGCGGGAATAGAAGAGGGAGGCCGGTTCTCGCCCGGCCTCCCGAATCTCATAGGATTCAAGTGCGCGTTCGACGATATCAGCTATTGAACGGTTTTCGCGACGAGCGAGTCGATGAGCAATATCTCGTGCTTTTGCGCTGCGGACGGAAAGCTGGGGTTCGGCCATTTCAAACTCCCCTTTCTAGAAGATGTAGTCTCTCAGCGCCCATCAAGATGGCACATGATGGCATGCCGTCACCTCAATTCGATCTCGATAAAGGCATATTCGCCTTCGTTGGCGTTGATGACGTCATGTTCGACGCCCTCTTTGCGGAAATAGGGCGCGCCCTTCTTCATCTCGGCGAAGGTCTCGCCGTCCTTGGTCAACAGCTTCACCTTGCCGTCCATCAGCGGCACGACGACATAGTCGTGGCCGTGGCGATGCCAGCCGGTGTTTTCGCCCGGTGCGAAGCGGTACTCGGTGACGATGACGCGCTCATTGTCGATGAATACGGTGGCCTTGGCGGATCCGGTCATGGGGTTCTCCTGTCTGGCTCAAGCAGATGACATGGAGTGGCCGGACGCGAGAGCCAGAGCCACGCACCGATGACGCCAACAAAAAGCCCGGCGCGAGGCCGGGCTTGATGGTCATATGAATTTCAGATGGATCAGGCGAGATTGCCGTTGATCCAGTGCGACAGCGCGGTCTTGGGCGCCGCACCGACCTTCTTGTCGGCCATTTCGCCGCCCTTGAAGATCATCAGCGTCGGGATCGAGCGCACGCCGAACTGGGCGGCAAGCTCCGGATTCTCGTCGATGTTGAGCTTGGCGATCTTCACCTTGGCGCCGAGTTCGGTGGCAATGTCTTCGAGCGCCGGCGCGATCATCTTGCAGGGACCGCACCATTCCGCCCAGAAATCGACGACGACCGGTACGTTGGCGTCAAGCACGTCGGCCTGGAAGTTGCTCTTGTCGACCTTCACGGTTGCCATATGGAAAATCCTTTTGAAAGTTTTTGTCCCACCAAATGTGGTGGTGATCGCGCCCTTCTTCAAGCAGGTGTTGTGTCACGCTCCCGTGAGTCGGGCAAGGGCGTCGTCCATGGCACCGGCTGGCAGCTCGATCAGCCGCGGCGCCTCGGTGAACAGCAGGGCCGCCTTGACCGTGCGGCCGGGATAGAGCGGCTGCAACAGGGCGCGATAGAGCGCGAGCTGGAGCAGGTAGGCCGGCGGCACCTCGGCCAGAGTGGAGGGCGCCGGCCGGTTGGTCTTGTAGTCGACGATCGAGACCGTGTCCGACGTCACCGCCAACCGGTCGATCTTGCCGGAAATCGAGCGCTTTTTGCCCTTTACTTCCAGGCTGCCCATGATCGCGACCTCAGCACGCGACGACGGCGCAAACAGCTGACCGAGGCCGGGATCCGCAAGGATTGATGTGACCGACGCCAGGGCTTTTTCGCGCTCTGACGGAGGCCAGTCCGCACCCGTTCGCAAGAGATAGCGCTCCGCCGCGCGCTGGCGTTCGGGCTCGGCAATGCCCGGCAGCATCTGCAGCAGTTTGTGAAGGGCAAGCCCGCGCAGCACCGCAAAGCCCGGCTCGGCATCGGCGTCGAGCACCGGCGACGCCTTGTCGACCACAGCTTCCTTGCCTTCGTCTATCAGCGCCGCAGCACCGGATGGCGACAGCGGACGCGGCAGATCCTCGAAGGGGGGCAAGGGCCGGAACAAGGTCGCCGGCAGAGGTCCGAAAGCATCCGTCGGCCGCGCCTGCTCGCCGGAAGCCAGTGCGACCGGCGGCAGCTTGGTGACATGGAAACGATGCACCGGCTCGCCGCCGGCGGGATGCGCACGCTGCTCGCTTTCCGGCGCACCGATCAACGCGCGGCTGACGATCGAATGCCAGGTGCCGGCGTTCGGCGCTCGCTTGCCGTGATAGCCGCAGACGATCAGCCGGTCCTCGGCACGGGTCATGCCGACATAGAGCAGCCGGCGGGATTCGTCGTCGGCGAGGTCCC
>NZ_RZQY01000637.1:0-3584 GCF_003998575.1 Mesorhizobium sp. M7A.F.Ca.CA.001.10.2.1
GCCCCGAGGTCAGCGCGCCGGTGCCGGCGCCGATCGTGCCAAGCTGGAAATCGGCGGCGGCAGTTTGCGCGGCCTCATAGCCAAGCTCGCGGTAGGGCGGATAACGGCCCCAATCCTTGTCGCCGCCATTGCGCAGGTCGAACAGGATCGCCGACGGCACCGGCGCGCTGACCTCGGGGCTGAAAGGCGGCCTCGGCTCCGCCTCGACGCTGCTGGATAGCGGCGTCACCGTCGGTGCGCTGGCCGCCGTCAACCCGACCGGATCGGTGACCACAGGCCGAACCCGCCATTTCTGGGCAGCACCGTTCGAAATCGGCAACGAATTCGGCGGGCTTGGTTATCCCTCGCCGATGCCGGACGATGCGAAACGGATTCTTTTGAAACACCGCGACAAGCATGTTGGCAGGCAGATGGAGACCGGCGGCAACACCACCATCGCCGTCATTGCCACCGATGCGGTGCTCACAAAAGCTGCCGCCAAGCGCCTGGCGATATCGGCGCATGACGGGTTCGTGCGCGCGATATGGCCGACGCACACACCGGCCGATGGCGACCTTGTGTTCGCGCTGGCGACCGGCACGAGCGGTATCGAACTCTCCGCCGATGCGGCGATCGATCTCTACGCCGCAGCCGGCGCCACCATGGCGCGCGCCATCAGCCGCGGCGTCTATGCGGCAACCCCTGCCGAAAACGATCTGTTTCCGGTCTGGTCGTCACGCCTGAGGTGAAGCGATAATCAGACCCGATCGGACTTTTCTTCCTCGAACGTCACCGCAACATCGGAATTCGCCGACAGCCAGACCTTCTTGCCGTCGACTTCGGCAATCAGGCTCAGGGGAATATAGTGATGATGGCCCTTGTGAGCGCCCTCGCCGCTATCGGCCTTGGTCAGCTTGATGCGCTGGCCATCGACCTTGTCGACAGTGCCGACATGCACGCCGTCGGCGCCGACGACTTCCATATGCTCGCGAATTTTGCTGGTGTCGGTCATGGTGGTCTCCATTGGGACTGCCGACGATAACAAATGACGGGCCGATTGGATGCATCGGCTTTCGCACCGCACGACGTTTTGATTTCGGCGTGCTAGGGGATTGAGACGATCACGGGGGTGAAGACCGATGCGAATGCTCTTTCTGTTTGCCGTTGGCCTGCTTGCACAGTTTGCCACCTCGATCGCGGCTCATGCCGGCGATGTCGCCGAACTTGAAATCCTCGGCTTCACCAAGGACGGCAGCGTCTTTGCTTTCGAGGAATATGGCGTGCAGGATGGATCGGGTTTTCCCTATGCCAACCGCTACTACATCGACACCAGCACCGACAGCTTTCTCAAGGGCACGCCGATCCGGGTCCGGCTTGAGGACGAGAATGCCAAACTGGATGCGGCGCGCCTTCAGGCCCGGCAAAAAGGCGAAGCCATTGTCAGTCAGGCCGAGTTGGACGCCAATCGCGGCATCACCGCCGGCTTCAACCCGGTGACCGAACTTTCGGCCGATCCGCACCGGATGGCAGTCAACCCGCGCCCGATCTTTTCGCCGGTCGACCCACCGCTCGAGTTTCGGCTCGACGATCTCGGCATGAACAACACCGAGGGCTGCGAGAGCCAGGGCGAGATCAACGGCTTCCGGCTGCTGCGTATCGAGGCGCAGGATGGCGGCACGACCAAGCTGCTGCACGAGGACAAGTCGATACCGAAAAGCCGGGGTTGCCCGAACGGCTACCGCATCGGCGCTGTGCAGACCTTTTCGATGGACAGTCTCAGCGCCTATGCCGTGCTGATCGCGGTGCGCCAATACGGCTTTGAAGGCCCGGACTTTCGCTGGATCGCGGTGACCGGCCGCCTGTGACACCGCTTGTCCCACCCGCCCCGCGCGATCGTTCGCTGAACCGCCTTCGCCGCGCGATACCGACGCCGCGCACTGCGTTTTATGGCGCCTTGCTATGGGCCACGACGATGGGCGCCAGCGCGCTCGTCGCCCTGTTGTTGGACGACTGGGAGACGCCGGCGAAAATCCGCATTGTCACCGCGCTGTTTGCGGTGGGAGCTGCGCTGGCTTTTCCCATCGGCCTGTTCGCGGCGCGGCTGGTCTCGCAGGGAAGACGCTGGGAAGTCGCCTTTGCCGCGGCCTTCGTGTGCCTAGCCGCGGCGACGATCGGCCTGACCGCCGGGCTCTTTGCCCTGCAGTACCGCTCCTACTACGCCGAGTGGCACGCCCCTGCTTTCACCCGCACCTGGGTCCTCCAGTTCGTCTTCACGACGCTGATTGCGCTCTACCAGTTCGTGGTGCTGGGCATCCGGCTCTATTTTCCAGTTGGTTTCATCGCTCTGTTTGCCGCGGGCGTCTGGTTTGCGCGCCAGCAGCGTTGAGCATTTTGCTCGCCTCTGTTAGGACGCGGGCAAACTTCTCGATATGTCAGGACTGACCGATGATCCCTCGCTATTCCCGGCCGGAAATGGTCGCCATCTGGTCGCCAGAAACCCGGTTCCGCATCTGGTTCGAGATCGAAGCCTATGCCTGCGACGCGTTGGCCGAACTCGGCGTCATCCCCAGGGAAGCGGCAAAAACCATCTGGGAAAAGGGCGGGGCGGCAAAATTCGATGTCGAGGCGATCGACGAGATCGAGCGCGTCACCAAGCATGACGTCATCGCCTTCCTGACCCATCTTGCCGAATTCGTCGGACCGGACGCCCGCTTCATCCACCAGGGGATGACCTCGTCCGATGTTCTCGACACCTGCTTTGCGGTGCAGCTTACCCGCGCCAGCGACATCCTGCTCGCCGACATCGATGGCTTGCTTGCAGCGCTTAAGCGCCGCGCCTTCGAGCACAAGGACACCGTCACCATCGGCCGCAGCCATGGCATCCATGCCGAGCCGACGACCTTTGGCGTCAAGCTGGCGCAGGCCTATGCCGAATTCTCGCGCTGCCGCGAGCGGTTGGTGCACGCGCGCGAAGACATCGCCACCTGCGCGATTTCGGGCGCGGTCGGCACCTTCGCCAACATCGACCCCTATGTCGAGGAGCATGTGGCGGCAAAGCTCGGCCTGAAGCCCGAGCCGGTGTCGACGCAAGTGATCCCGCGCGACCGCCACGCCATGTTCTTTGCCACGCTCGGCGTCATCGCCTCGTCGGTCGAGCGGCTGTCGATCGAAATCCGGCATTTGCAGCGCACCGAAGTGCTGGAAGCTGAAGAGTATTTTTCGCCGGGCCAGAAGGGCTCGTCGGCCATGCCGCACAAGCGCAACCCGGTGCTGACCGAAAACCTCACCGGTCTTGCCCGCATGGTGCGCTCCATGGCGCTGCCGGCGATGGAAAATGTGGCGCTCTGGCACGAGCGCGACATCTCGCACTCCTCGGTCGAGCGCATGATCGGCCCGGATGCCACCGTGACGCTCGATTTCGCACTGTCACGGCTGACCGGCGTCGTCGACAAGCTGCTCGTCTATCCCGACAACATGCTGAAGAACATGAACAAGTTCCGCGGCCTCGTGCATTCGCAGCGCGTCATGCTGGCGCTGACCCAAGCCGGCCTGTCGCGCGAAGACTCCTACCGGCTGGTGCAGCGCAACGCCATGAGAGTGTGGGA